>JAWVYR010000128.1:0-7281 GCA_033722635.1 Balneolaceae bacterium
CCCAGTCAGGATATCTATTTCGTATCCAACTTTACGGGCGATCCGATGGTTCGTGACTCCGCCGGCTTTATCTCCAAAGTGACCCCGGACGGTGAGATCGATATGATGAAATTCATGACCGGGACGAATGAGCATCCGCTTCATTCGCCGCGTGGCATGTTTATCACCGGTGACACGCTCTGGGCCGCCGATCTTGACGGGGTCCACGGGTTCAACCGAACCAGTGGTGAACAGGTGGCATTCGTGGATTTCACCGACTTCAATCCGGGCTTCCTGAATGATATCGCCGCCGGTCCCGAAGGGGCCCTCTATGTGACCGACACCGGTACCTCGAAGCTCTATAAGATCAGCGGGTCCGGGGTTACCGTGGCGGCCGACTCTCTGCCCCACCCGCCCAACGGCGTGACACTCAGCGCAGACGGCAACCGCTTGATCCTGGCACCCTGGGGCGGAGGAACGGAGTTCCACGCCTGGAATCCGGGGGAAGGCAACCTGGAAAAAGCCGCTACGCTGGATGAAGGGGGCAATTTCGACGGCATTGAAATTGTAGACGGACGCTGGGTTATCACCAGCCAGGCTGATTCGAGCCTTCACGTATTCAGTGACGGGAAGTCATGGCAGTTCATCCACACCACGGGTGCGCCCGCCGATTTAGGGATCGATACCAAACGAAACCGGGTAGCCGTACCCTATGTAGACCGAAATGAAGTGGATATCTGGCCGTTGCCAAAAGAATCGGAAGAGGAAGCATCAGGCTATTGATCGTAGAACGGATCTACCCCGCTTCCACACGTCTGCAGCGCCATTCGGATGCGGAATGGTCTCCCGCCGGGCGGCTTCCCACCGGGTCCGATGGATAAAGATGGGCCCTCTGCCCGTCCGGCCCGCGAAACCAGCGTCCGGGCGGGAATGTGTTAACTGAAGAACAGATTTTGAATAGTATTCGTCAGACGACTCAAAGTCGTCCGACGAATATAGCAAATGTCAATCCCCGAAAAGCTTCTGCTGATCGGTAGGATCCTCATTCTGCTCCGGGTATATGACGGTTCCCTCAACCTGAACTTCGGCCATCTCATTGAGCTCATGTTGCTGCGTCTGGTCCGGGCCGAGAATATGGATCACCTCCAATCCCCTGGCATCCAGCCAGTCGGCGATCAGCTGGCGGTGGCAGCGCCAGTAGACCGCTTCGGCACACATCAGGGCGAGGGTGGTTTCTTCCGCGGTTTCTATCAGATTATCGATCTCCTGCCGCACCTGTTTCGTCGAGAGATGATCGGCATAAGCCTGGAACCCATCGCTTCGCCAGCCTTTATTGGGACTGTCGGAATCGGGCTTCCCGCGCCGGCCTCCCAAAATCTTTTTATGCCGGTAATCGATTCCAACCTCATTGAGCGACTGCTCCAGCTCCCCCTGGTTGAACTGGGGAAACCGGCGGGAACCGGGATATCGCCGCACATCGACCAGCAGCTGGATGCCGTGCTCCTTTAACAGATCGATGAACTCACCGATTCCGCGGGTGGAATGACCGATGGTGTAAATGGGATGCAAAACTAAGTTTACTTATTTTTTTGAAACCGATAAGGCGAAAAATGGTTTATAATGAGGCTGAGAAAGAATCTATTTAAAATATTAATTTACATCAGGATCTCTAAAATTCATTATTCTACGCCAGGTGCTGAAATTCTCCTGAATTCAGAATTTAATTAAATACTAATAACAGTTAACCGACAACGATTAACCAAAAATCCCCCGGCTATGAAACCCCTCGTTACCGCAGTCACCTCTCTGATCTTAACTGCCAGCCTCTCCTGTTCCCCCTCCTCCGATTCGGGCGACAATCCCCCTCCTGATGTGAGCTCCTTCCAGGTGGTCGAGGCTTTTCCCGGCCTCTCCTTTGAGCGACCGCTTGATCTGCAGCATCCGGGCGACGGCAGCAACCGGCTTTTCGTAGTGGAGCAGCGGGGTATGATCCATGTTTTTGACAACGATCCGTCTGTCGCCGGCAAGACCACTTTCCTGGACATACAAAACCAGGTGACCACCGCCGGCAACGAGGAGGGATTGCTGGGCCTGGCGTTTCATCCCAATTTCGAGAACAACGGCTTCTTCTTTGTCAACTACACCGCCGACAATCCGGAACGGACGGTGATCAGCCGGTTTACGGTCTCGCCGAACGATCCCGACCAGGCGGATCCGGCCAGCGAGACGGAGATCCTCACTTTCAGCCAGCCGTTCGACAACCACAACGGCGGGCAGCTGGCGTTCGGGCCCGACGGGTATCTTTATATTTCGGTGGGCGATGGGGGATCCGGCGGTGACCCGAATGAAAACGGCCAGGACCGCACCACCATTCTCGGTACGATTCTCCGCATCGACGTGGATAACCAGGCCAACGGCAACAATTACGCGATTCCCCCGGACAATCCCTATGCCGGAAACAACCAGGGCTTCCGTGAGGAAATATGGGCCTACGGGCTTCGCAATCCCTGGCGCTTCAGCTTCGATGCGACGACCGGTGATCTCTGGGCCGGTGATGTGGGGCAGGGCGAATTTGAGGAGGTCGACCTGATCGAAAAGGGCGAAAACTACGGCTGGGATATCATGGAGGGTAACGAATGCTTCGAGCCTTCAAGCAACTGCGATATGAGCGGTTTGACGATGCCGATATGGGTTTACGATCACAGTCAGGGGGATATCTCGATCACCGGCGGTTTTGTCTACCGTGGAGAAACCCACCGGGTGCTCCGGGGCATGTATATCTACGCCGATTTCGCCTCCGGCCGCATCTGGGCGCTTGATATCACCGACCTGGACAACCCGGTGAACACGCAGCTGGTCGATGCCAATTTCCTGATCTCCTCCTTCGGGGTCGACCCGGATAACGAGCTCTATATCTGTGGATTTGACGGAATGATCTACCAGCTGGCGGAGGAAGGATTGTAGAAAGACAAATGAAAAGACGGGGCTAAGTCTTTTCAGCAACAACGGAAAGATCCTTTTGGGATATCGAATCGGCGATCTTTTCCGACTCCTCATAGATCGCACGCAGCATCCCGGTGTTGGAGACATAAAAACCGCAGAAGTAGAGGCCGGGCAGCTGGGTCTCTTCGCCGCTTCGGATGGGAATGCGCTCCTCATCAGTTACCTCCTCGTAGTGCTCCAGGAACTCATGGACCGCCGGCCGGTAGCCGGTGCCGAGGATCACGGCATCAAATTGCTCTTCTCCCTCCTCCTCGAAAATGACTCCCTCCGGATAGAACCGCTCGATATCCCCGTAAATGGTCACTTCCCCTTTTTTGATCAGGTCGAGCGTGCCGATATCGAGCACCGGCACCTGGCGATGTTTTTTGATCTGTTCCACCGGCCCGTAATCGGGTTTTTCGAGACCGTATTGGGTGTAATCGCCCACCAGCAGCCGGAGCAGCGGAGCGTTGAGCGTGTCGGCCAGGCGGGGTGGCAGATTGGAGAGGAAGATACCGATACTCAGCACCGGGATGCCCAGGATATCCCGGGGCACGATGTTTACGGGGCTGCGGACCGACATCGCCGGTTCGGCCCCGTGCTCATACAGGCACAACACGATCTCGCAGGCCGAGTTGCCGAAACCGACTACCAGGACCCGCTCCCCGCTGAAGGGGCGGCCGTTTTTATACTGTGAACTGTGAAGTATCGGTCCCTTGTAAAGTTCCTGGCCTTCCCATGTAGGGATATGCGGCTTGCGGGAATAGCCGGTGGCCACAATCACATTGTCGGAAATAAACGAATCCCCCCGCTCGGTCTCGGTCACCCATCCTCCGTTACCCCGCCTGATGGATGTCACCCTTTGGTTAAAATTTGGCTGCAGTTCAAGCTTGTCGGCATAGCGTTCCAGGTATTCCACCACCTGGTCGCGGGAGGGGTACTTGGGATACTCCTCAGGAAATGGGAGAAATGGGAGTGCCGAAAATCCCTTGTTGGTGTGAAGGTGCAGCCGGTCGTAGTGATTGCGCCAGGCATGGGCCACGTGGCTATGTTGCTCCAGTATCTCATAGGGCACCTGCGCTTTTTTCAGGCGGGCCGCGCAGGCGAGCCCTGCTGCACTGGCTCCCACGATGACGGTATTGGTTTCGATTTCATTCACCGGACACAATCCATTCTCTGTTCATCGGCCCTCGGGTTAGGAGGATATAGTAATCATCTGGCTGAAATTACAATATTTCCAAAAAATCATTTATCTCCTCATTCACCTGATTCGGCTTTTCGATCGGTGTAGTATGGCCGGCTCCCGGAATCACAGTCATTCTGGAGTGGGAGATCTGCTGCTGCATCCGTTCCGACTTTTCCGGCGGGGTGGCGGTATCCTTCTCCCCCACCAAAATCAGGGTGGGCATATCGATCCGATCCAGCGAGTCGATCACCGGCTCCCGATCCATCACACCGTTGACCGCCAAGCCGACCCCTTCGTAGTTGTTATCGAGGATCGCCTGCCGCCATCGCTGTTTTAATTCCGACTGCCGGGGATCGTTCAGAAATTCGTCTGAAAACATGATCGGCAGCACCCGGTTGGCTACCGCCCAGGGGCCGATCCAGCGAGCCACCCAGTTCATCAGCTTGTATTTGGGAATGTTTCCGACCGGCTCGGTTTCGGCCGAGGTATCCACCAGGACCAACGATTTCAACAGGTTGGGATGATGCAGGGCCAGCCTCAGGGCCACGAATCCCCCCATGGAAAACCCCACAAAATGGCAGGGATCGGCCTGCAGGTTCAGGATCAGGTTGGCTGTATCTTCTGCCAGGGTATCCATGTCGTATCCCCTTTCGGTGACCTCGCTGTTCCCATGGCCACGGAAATCAAACACGATGCATCGGTAGCGGTCGGAAAAAAATTCGATCTGTTTCTCATACATCCGGGTATTGTAGAGCAGGCCGTGAGCAAAGACGATCGTCTCCCCTTTCGGCCCGTGATCCTCGTAATACAGTGTGGCGCCGCCCACATCGATGTACGGCATGGCTAGGGTCTCCTATTTAAATGTCGATCCGTTTAAGAGATTAAATGTAGCAATATTAGTGGCTAATTCCATCCACCCCATTGATCAGACGAGAGTCGAAAAGGTTGAATACTCCCTGATTGGACTGCGATACTGTTTTGAAGCTATAAAACTATTGAGAGGGTTCAACCTGAATTTTTATCCACTCGGCTGCCTGCAGGTAGGTGGAATCGGGCGCCAGATAGAATTTCACTTCAGCCAGCCGGCCCGGCTCAAGATCTTCCGGCGAACCAACCAAGTTGCGCTTCTTCATCTTGCTGCGGTCCAGCCAGATGCGGGTGGAGTCGGTTATCACTACGGGGTGTTCCTGACTGAGTGAGTCGGTTAGGACAAATCGGTTTGCCTGGCTGTTCACCGAGGCGACCGTCCCGATCTTGGTATATCCGGCAAGGCCCGGAGATTCGCCGATCGGTATATAGATCTCGGTTGATCTTTGGGCATGGGTCACATTCCATCCACTTGCGGCCGACAGAATCAGAAGGATAACTGTAAATATGAGTGCCTTATTCATGCGTAACAGGTAAAATGGTTAATCGTCAACAAGTTTACTGCGAACTTCTCCGAGCAGGCCTGAAGCCTCCCGGGCTTTTCTTTTTTTCTTCTTGTACGACCGCATTTCTATCGCTTCTGCCGTCAACCTTTCGGCTGCTTCCAGCTGGCTTACCGCATCAGGATGCAGCCCCCCTTCCCGCAGCACCGCAATACAGTCCCTGATTTCCTCCAACGCCTGATCCGGCAGATCCAGGTAGCGGACATTGCCGAGAAACTTCCGCTCGGCATACGAGTCCAGGAATGTCCGGGCCTGCTCGATATTGTCCAGCGTATTGATCACCCGTAAAAAATCAGCGATCGCCTCCACCTGGGTGGCATCCAGGTTGATGCCGCTGCCGGTTGCATTCTGAACGAGCTGGCCGGCCGGGGAATTGTTGAAGGCGTCACCGTTGTAGAAGGCGACCGCCCCCTCCAGCGTTTCCACAGCGTTGTTGTGGAAAAACGGCGGCGTGTCGGCCGATTCGACCACCGACGGGGTGTTGAACTCCCCATTGCCGGGAGTACCGAATCCGTCATCCGGTGGAATAAGCTCACCGGTGAGGCCGGCGGCAATGTCGGGCAGATCTTCCACTCCGGTATTAAAGTTCAGGTTGCCTGCGTCCTCTCCGAAAACGCCGGGAGCCCCGTTGGCCCCTGCATTGAAATGACACGCGAAGCATTTCCCGGTCGTCGGGTCATTGAACAGCGCCTGGCCGCGGGCAGCGAATTTATTTTTGAGTGGCAACGGCAGCATCAGCTCCTTCTGCCGGCCGAGCGAGAGCTGAAACGCTTCCAGGGCATCCAGCTCCTCCTGCGTCGGCAGTCGGAAGTCGACGCCGGGGACACGATCGGTGCTTTTGGCGAAGTGCTGGATCACAGCCCCGGTGGCGAACGATCGCAGCGACTGGTCCCCGGGAGCGCCGTCGCCCGACCACCCGGTTCGCGGCCCCTGCCGGCTTTCCACCGACTGCGAAAGGCCCAGCGTATGGGGTATGCCGCGCATGGTGAACTTCTCATCCAGGTTGTCGAACCCGTCGAGATTCTCCAGAATAAGGGCAAAACGGCGCATCAACACCGGATTTTCGAAGTTATCGGAGAGCTGGGTGTCGCTCTCGGCCACAAAGAGCGGATTATCCTCGGAGAGTTGTTCGATAAAGGCGCGGTCGAGCGTAAAATTGTTTTCGGCCGGGTGGCAGGTGCCGCAGGTACGGCCGTTGCCGTTGAAGGTTTCCTTGAAAAAGAGCTCCCGGCCTTTGGCGATCTCCGGATCGGCGGGCGCCGGCGGATTGATCTTCTGGGCACATCCCAATAGTAGAAAAATGACAATCGTCGTTAATGTGACTACTCGCATTCCATCATCCCTTTTATTTCCAATGGACTGCAAGCTTGCCTCTCGAGAGCAGATTACAGAATAAATTGCTCTTGTTCAATAACTTTATACTCCCTCTAATATGTGAACTCCCGGATGGTGCCCAGGCCACCCACCATGAACACTTTTTCACGCTTGCCCCAGACATCGGCCAGGTTTTCCCGGGTTTTGCTGTCCAGCTGCCTCCATCGCTCCCCGTCGAAATGGACCAGAGTACCGGATGCGCCGACGGCAAAAATGTTATCCGGGGATCTTCCCCAGATGCCGTACAGCCCTTTGTCCGCCGCACTGTAGATCGTTTTCCACCGGGACCCGTCGTAGTGAAGGATGGTGCCGCCGGTTCCGGTGGCGATA
>JAWVYR010000129.1:0-7165 GCA_033722635.1 Balneolaceae bacterium
AAGTAACCTTCTGCACATTTTGCCGTAACAGGTTTACTGAACCATATCTTTCAACAAATTCTAAGGGTAAGGAGAACCTATGCGAAACATACTACCGCTGCTGATTGCCCTTTTTCTTTTGGTGCCGATCCATGAAGGCTTCGCGCAAAAAAAGAAGAAAGGCGAGCAGGAAGAAAAAAAAGAAGATAAGTTTACCGAACTGACCAAGGATGCCACCCACCAGGAAGGATTCATCGACACCTACCGCAAGGACGGGCACCTGTACCTGGCGATCAAGCCGGAGATGCTCGACAAGGATTTCCTGGTCAACTACGAGATCGCCGAGGGGATCGGCTCCTCGTTTATCAACGGCGGACTGATGCTGAACCTGGTGAAGAATTCCGGGAAGGCCGAGATGGTCGCCCTCGAAAAACATGATGACAAAATCTACCTGGTGAAAAAAAACACCCGTTATGTGTCGGGCGGCCAGGACGATGTGGCAAAGTCGATTGACCTCACCTTCGGTAACTCCGTGATGGAGTCCGCCAAGATCGAGGCCACCAGCAAAGACTCGGTGATCCTGATCGACGCCTACGACTGGTTCGTTTCGGATCTTTCCAATATCAGCCTGCTGGTCGGATTTTCCGTATCCTCACAGCCGGGACGGCCGGGCAGGGTCTCGTTCGACAAGAGTCGCAGTTTCCTGGAGCATGTGAAAAACTTCCCCGAAAACACCAACATCCAGGCCAAGCTGACCTTTAAAAACAGTGAAATGTCCGCTCCCCGCACAGTTCCCGACGGGCGCTATATCCCGGTGGGTATCCACTATTCGCTGGTCGCGCTGCCCGAGCAGCCGATGAAAACCCGTACGGCGGACGACCGGGTGGGATATTTTCTGACCGTCCACAAGGATTTCTCCGACACCGAGGATAATTTTTTCCGGCGGTATGTGAACCGCTGGAGGCTCGAGTGCACCGATGAAACAGCCGGACAGGATCCCTGCGAGGTAAAGAAACCGATCACCTATTATATCGAGCAGACCGTGCCGCAGCGGTACCGCAAACCGCTGATGGACGGCGTGGAGGCCTGGGGCGATGCCTTCCGGGCCGCCGGCTTCAACGATGCGATCCGGGCCGAGATGCTGCCGGAGGATGCCGATGCCGAGGATATTCGCTACCCAACCCTCCGCTGGAACACCGCCGACCAGCCGACCTACAGTGCGATCGGTCCTTCGGTGGTTGATCCGCGTACCGGCGAGATCCTGGATGCCGATATCCTGTTTGAAGCCAACATGCTGCTCGGCTTCAAGAACAACTGGCGCAATCTGGTGGATCCCGTCCATGCGGTAGAAACGGCCATGGGATTGAGCGAAGAGCAGATGCAACAGCTCGAGAACGGCGGTGAGCTCAGCAATTTTGCCGCGCATTTCTCCGACCAGGGGATGTTCCTCCGAACCGCATTGATCTCCCGCGGCTTGATCCAACCGGATCAGCCGGTTCCCGACGAATTCCTTGATGAGGCGGTAAAATGGGTTACGATGCACGAGGTAGGCCATACTCTGGGACTGCGCCACAATTTCCGTTCCTCGGCCGACACACCGTTGGACCGTCTTCACGATAAGCAGTGGACCCGCCAAAACGGTGTGTTCGGATCCGTCATGGAATACCCGACACCCAACGTGGCGCCTGAAGGCGTGGATAACGGATATTACTACAATCCGGGAGTCGGCTCCTATGACCGATGGGTTGTCTCCTACGGGTATACCCCGGATGACAGCCGGGCCGGCGAACTGGCCCGTCAGAGTGCCAAAGATGGTCACTACTACGGTACCGATCCCGACGCCTACGGTCCCGCCGCACTTGATCCCACCGTCAATATTTTCGATCTGAGCGGCGATCCGCTGGCCTGGAGCCGGCAGCGGGCTGATCTCGCAAAGGGTATCATTCCCCAACTGGACCAGCATGTGCTTGCCGACAACGTAGCCTACTACAACCTGACCGATGCCTTCCAGAATCTGCTGGGCAATTATTTTAGTGCGGTGGCCAATTCCATCAAGTATATCGGGGGAGAGTACCTCTACCGCGATCATATGGGCGATCCCGGAAACCGGGGCCCCTTCCAGCCGATCAGCATGGAAGATCAGCAGGAAGCGTTGGATTTCATCATCGGGTACGGCTTCAGCGAGCAGGCCAACATACTTCCACAGGAGATCCACCAGAAGATCGGGGCCGACCGCTGGTTCCACTGGGGCAATTCCTCCACCTACGGCGGGCGGACCGATTATCCGCTGCATGAGATTTTGGTGAGTATCCAGACCTCCATGCTGTACGGACTGACCCATCCCTACCGGCTGAACCGCATTCGCGATGCGGAAACCAAGTATGGCGCCGACCAGGTGGTGGGTATCCCCGAGTTGATGGAAGAGCTAACCAATGCGGTCTGGAACGAGGTGTGGACAGCTCCCGGGAGCAACATCCCGGCGGTGCGCCGCGACCTGCAGCGCGCCCATATCGACCGGATGGTGCAGCTGCTGACCGACGCCCCCTCGCGCACCCCGGCCGATGCACGCTCGGTGGTCAGGCTGCGCCTGAAGGATCTGAACCGCCGCATCTCGGCCCGGCTGACGCCACCCACCTACGACTTCGATGGGTACACCCGTGCCCACCTCGAGGAGTCGCAGGCGCGCATCGCAAAAGCACTGGAGGCGGGGCTTAAACTCGAAAACTGATCCGATCAGGACGATCCATTGCATGGAAGGGGAAGGAGTGATCCTTCCCTTTTTTATTTTAGCCAAAGGCTCAATACTCAATCTGTATTCACGATTCGTAAGATTCTTAAAGGAATATCTGAATTTTGGCTCACATAGATTTGACCCTTTTGATCCATCCAGAGAGGTAGTTGCTGAGGCCTGAATGTTGGGATTAAATCCTTCACTATATGAAAGTCTTTAAGTTTTAAACTTTGAGGTTCAAAATATTCGATGATCATATCCCACTGATCATTGCTTTTCAATCTTGAAGATAGATGGGCTATAAGCCCATTATTAAGCTCATAAAGACCATGAGACATTGAATTAAATTGGGTATGAAAATAACCGCCTCTTGGATCGAATCCGGACAAATGGCTTCGTTCACTATTTCCAGTCGATGAATAATGGAAAACAATGGGGTCTTTAAAACGATTATATCCTTCAATCGAATCTACTTTAACCCAATTATGCCCGTTTTTAATTTGGTATATGGGTAAGGTCCCGTTGTACGAATGAGGAGCATATATAACCGTTGAATCGTTAACCGGTAAAACAAATCCCGGAAAATTTCTTAACACCTGTTTTTCCAGTGCAGGTCTTTGGGAGTGAAAAATTTGATCACTTTCGATAAAACTGTTTATCTTTTTTTTAAAATTATCGGAATAGAGGTGTACCAATATTTCACTTTTTTCATTCCAACCTGCTACTAAAAATTTGCCATTACCCATACGGCGGATACTGTTCATTCGTTGACTAGCCTCGTGGTAAGCCCAATCCTCTAGCATCTCACCGTTTAATGCATATTGAGTCATTATCGCATTTGCCGCATCGTAAGCGTATAATTGCTGGTCGACTGCATATAATGCCGAAATTGAAGTAAACAATCCCGGGCCGCTGCCCTTACCTCCTGCAGACCAACGGTAGGTCAGTTCATCGGAATATGCGTGAATCATCAAATTTCTCGGGTCAACTAGGTAGATATTATTTTCACTGTCAGTGACGGTAATTGAAACAGCCGAAACGATGGGGGTATCCTCCGCCTCTTTATTATTTAAAGTGTTAACCTCTGTTACAGTAGCAAGATGGCTCTCTTCAATTTCCTGTATATTACTACAGGCTGATATTAGTAACACGATCAATATCAGCATAAATCGGTTTTGGAAATTTGAACAGTTATTATTCATCGATAAGGTTGTTTTTATAATCTATAAAATAAAAATAGGCGGCTTGATTACAGATTACAATTAGTCTGCTAAGCCGCCCTTCTCATAATTAGTAGTTTAATTATCCTTCTCCGGGATCACTTGATTCGCAAGGGTCCACTACGTTAAATCTATCCTCGCACCAACAATCTTTGCCATCATCATACCACCATCAACCTCCCCACGTTTTATAACCATTTGTTGCACAAGGAGGATCTTCAAAAAACAATGGACTAGCTTTTGCACTATGACTGTCAGTTGCCAATTGCCCGGCAACCAGTAATGCTATTATCGTGAAAAGCGCGGCTAATAAACTTATCTTTTTGAAATGTAACATGATCTTCTCCCAATTTATATATTATTATTTGATGAATTGTAAAGCCATAAGTGTGATATTTTAAAAAACAGTTTTTGATATTATAGCTACACATAACTCCCGAATGTATAGTTATTTATTCCCTCTGTTTTTCAATATTAGATTAATACTCTCATGGCATTACGAGATTAATATATATATATATATATATATATATTAATCTACAACTTTATGTTTTTAATCAGCATAGCTATAAGATACAGGGCTAAATGAAATCTTTAAGGAAATTTTTACTCTTAACGGCGGTACCCCTGTTGTTGCTCTTAAATAGTTGCGACCGGAAAGGTCAACAGTCGTGGGAGGTTATTAATATACCAGGGCTAAATAATTACACCATCGTATCTGTTGATTTTTCGAATAATGACAAAGGAATGATAGTGGCAAGTTTAACGGGTAGGTCCAGAATTTACCGTACGACTGATGGTGCACAAACTTGGGAATTGAGTTTTGAAATTGATTATGGCCTTCACGACATAAAAATAATCGGTAATGAAAACGTCATAGCTGTCGGAAATAGGGGAATATTACGATCGACCGATTTTGGCATTCACTGGAAAAAAATCGGAAGCATTTCTTCGGAACCACTTATAGCCGTTGATTTCAGTTCATCTGATATCGGACTTAGTGTCGGAAAAAATGGAACTATTTTATTGACGGCTGATGGGGGGAATACCTGGGAAAAGCAGGTTAGCGGATCTACATCTTTTTTGAACGATGTGACATTTATTGATAGCAACGCAGCCATATCTGTGGGATCCGATGCCACAATCTTACATACAGATGATGGTGGAAAAACCTGGTTATCAACAGAAACCAATTTTAAAGAAAATCTGACCGGGGTATACTTTTCTGATCTTCAGAAAGGTGTTGCAATGGGTTATTATGGTACCATATTCCAATCCGTTGATGGTGGAAATACATGGCAAAAGCGTGAAAGTCATACCGGCAATAGTTTGTTGGGAGTTGATTTTTATGGAGAAACTGGAATTATTGTTGGTTTTGGCGGGACTATTTTGAAAACGGTTGATGCCGGGCGTAATTGGGAATTTGTTAAAAGTGGTTCTGATCGAGGATTATATGATGTTTATATGATTGATTCCGAAAAAGTTGTTATCGTCGGAGATAAAGGAACAATAATGAAAAATAAAATCGGCTTCTCCCAATTTTGATTAGAGCAATCTGTTCATAAGGTAAAGGAGCGATCCTTCCCTTTTTTATTTTGACCTATTTGCAGTTCATCCGGAGGGTCCCCAAAACCTGCTGGAAGTCGCCGGGCAGCTTTGACTCAAACTCCACGAATTCACCGGTCGTGGGATGTTCGAACCCCAGCGTCTTGGCGTGCAGACACTGGCGCTCCAGCGAAGAGAAGAGATTCTTAAACATCTGCTTCCGGCTGCCGGTGTTGGGCCCGTAGTGCACCGAGTCGCCGCCGTACTGCCGGTCTCCGAACACCCAGTGCCCATCATGGGCAAAGTGGACCCGGATCTGGTGGGTCCGGCCGGTCTCCAGCTTCACCTCGACGAGCGCCAGGTGGTCGAAATATTCCAGCACCTTGTAATGGGTGACCGCGTGTTTTCCCTCTCCTTCCGGCAGTACCGACATCCGTTTCCGGTCGCGGGGATCGCGGCCGATATCGCCGGTGATGGTCCCGGTTTTGTTTTCCGGCGTTCCCCAGATGATCGCCCAGTAGGTGCGTTCGATATCGCGAGTCCTGAAATAGTTGCTCAGCACCTTGTGGGTCTCGTCATTTTTGGCCACCACAAGCAGCCCGCTCGTATCTTTGTCGAGCCGGTGGACGATGCCGGGCCGTACCGTATCCTCATCCATCGCCGAGAGCTCGTCGGCATACCAGAGCAATCCGTTGACCAGCGTGCCCGACCAGTGGCCGTGGGCGGGATGGACCACCAGTCCCGCCGGCTTGTTGACGATGATCAGATCATCATCCTCATAGATGATATCCAGCTCCATCTTTTCGGGTGTCGCTTCCGGCGTGGGGGGAGTGGGTATGCGGACGTGCAGTATATCTCCGGTCTGGATGATGTAGGAGGATTTCTCATTGCTGCCGTTCACGGTGACGAAGCCTTCCTCGATCGCCTTTTGCACTTTGGTACGTGAAGTATCGGGAATCGCATCGGCGAGATATTTGTCCAGCCGCATATCGGTCGGAGCGTCTTCCGGTACTTCGAGGTGGTACTCTTCCACCACCCCATCCTGGTTGTTTTTTTCTGAATCGGCCAAAACGGGTTATTCCTCTCCCGCAGTTATCGGATAACCGTGAGAAAAATAAAGTTGCTGATTTTTAACCTAAAGCATTATCTGTCAGGAGGTTGCTGATCCTCCTCCCTCTAAAATAATATTTGTCAGGAAAAATTCTCGATTTTTTTGTGTAAGGAATTGTCTTTTGCAGTATCTGTATAAATGATGACGCTTCATTAAGGGAGACCTGCCTGATGGCAAGTGGCTAAGGGACTTTATAGGGACAGAGATATAAGAGGTTTCCGGTATTCCCGGAAACCTCTTTATTTATGACTGAAGCTACGTTTGGATTCTCTGCTCGTCCCGGTGCTCCGCTCCGGGAAGGTAGGTATTGTCCGAAGTAAATTTATTATACCTACCCCTTACCCTTCCCAGGAGGGGAGGTTGAGGGGAATTGGTATTAAAACTTAGCCCTATAACCTAAACTAAAATCAAAACCACGCGTCTCTCCTCCAGGGAGGAGAACAAGTGGTGGGTAGTAACCGAAGCGAATTCCATAAACCCACCCCCAACCCCTCCCAGGGAGGGGAGGTTGAGGGGAATTGGTATTAAAACTTAGCCCTATAACCTAAACTAAAATCAAAACCACGCGTCTCTCCTCCA
>JAWVYR010000130.1:0-7140 GCA_033722635.1 Balneolaceae bacterium
ACTCAGAAACAGCAATCTGAAAGCAGGCGACCTGGTGGCGGTTCAAGGCATCGGCGGATTGGGACACCTGGGTGTTCAGTACGCCAACAAGTTTGGCTGCGAAGTGGCTGCTATTTCCGGCAGTGACGACAAGCAGTCGCTTGCCGAGAAACTGGGAGCACACCATTTTATCAACTACAATACAAGTGATCCGGCGGAACAATTGCAGAAACTCGGCGGCGCCAAAGTGATCCTGGCGACAGCTCCCAACAGCAAGGCGATCTCGGCGCTGGCCGACGGCCTCGGCATCAACGGAACTCTGCTTGTGGTAGCTGCCACGACTGACCCGATCGAAGTGACGCCCTTTCAGCTGATAATGGGTCGCAAGTCGGTTCAGGGCTGGCCCAGCGGTGTCGCCAAGGATTCGGAGGATACCCTGGAATTCAGTGCGATGACCGACATCACACCGGAGATCGAAACTTTCCCGCTGGAGGAAGCTAACGAAGCCTATAGCCGGATGATCAACAACGAGGCCCGTTTTCGGGTGGTCCTGGAGATGAATCACTAGCTGTTACTACACAGGGCCCACCGGTCTCTCAGCGGCTTTTAAACTGCTCCAACACCTGGGGCAGCAGCTCACGGCTGCAGGAAAGTCCGTTGCCGGTCTGTATGGTTTCCTTGCCGGTAACATCACAAAATATACCGCCGGCACCCCGCATAATTGGAAGCAGGGGCGCCGCATCCCAAATATTCAGCACCGGATCGAACATGATATCGGCTCGCCCGGTTGCCACCAGCATATGCCCGTAGGCATCTCCCCAGGTGCGATGGATCCGGGTTTTGGCGATCAATCTCGCAAAGGGCTCGTCAAATTCGTATTCAATGTGGGTCGAGGCATCCGTGGACAAAAAGGAGGCCTCTGAAAGATCGCTACACGGACGAACCCGGCATTTTTTGTCATTCAGGCGCGTCCCCTCTCCTTCAGCCGCCTCGCAAAGTTCACCCGTCGCCGGCGCATAGATCACCCCGACCATCGGTTCATTTTCAATGAGCACCGCTACAAGCGTGGTATAGAGGGGCACGCCGTGAATAAATGAGCGGGTGCCGTCGATCGGATCCAGAACCCACTGTATCGGGCTGTCGGAGTTCTCCCTGTCGAACTCCTCACCCAGGATGCCGTGATCGGGAAACCTGCTCCGGATCTCCTCTCGCATCAGCTCCTCGGCCCTTCGGTCGGCTTCCGTGACCGGTGAGGCATCCCCCTTGCGTTCCACCTCGATATCATTGTTAAAATAGTCCAGGGTCAGGTCGCCCCCCTTGCGGGCAACCTCGATCGCACGTTGATGTATTCGCTCCAGATCAAATTTCATCGTTGATTATTCACCGCAACTGTTTATGTTTGAATGCCATGTGTTGGAAGCTGTAAGATAGAATTCATAATCTCGGTACGACGTTCAAAATTTCGGACATTATTATTGTATAATCACCCGTTGAAATGGAAGATCCCAAAAAAATAACCGGTCGCTTTCATCTGGATGTATACAACCGATATCCGGTCACCCTGGTGGAAGGACGCGGTGCGCGGGTGTGGGACGATGGTGGAAATGAATATATCGATGCCTTGGCCGGCATCGCGGTGAACAGCCTCGGGCACTGCCATCCCGAGGTCGTGGAGGCGATCCGGGAGCAATCGGGCAGGCTGATGCATATCTCCAACTTTTACTACAGCAAGCAGCAGGCCCGACTGGTGGAGAAGCTGGCACAACTTTCGAACTGCGACCGGGTCTTTCTGTGCAACAGCGGAGCCGAGGCGATCGAAGGTGCGATCAAGCTGGCCCGCAAGGCGGCGAAAGAACGCGGGAAAAACGGGCCCATTCTTACCATGAGCGGCGCTTTTCACGGCCGAACCATGGCGGCGATATCGATGGGAATGGAGAAATACCGAAAGGGATACGATCCCCTGCTGCCCGGTTTTGAGACGATCCCCTTCAACGATCACGATGCGCTGAGGGAAGCCTTCGATGAAAATACGACCGGGATCATCCTGGAGTTGGTTCAGGGCTCGGGGGGACTGCAGGTAGCCGAACCCGATTTTGTGAACACCGTTCAATCGCTGTGCGAAAAACATGACGCCTTGCTGATCCTGGATGAGGTGCAGACAGGAATCGGCCGAACCGGCCGGATGTTCGCCTATGAGCATTTCGGCATCAACCCGGATATTATTGCCTCGGCCAAAGCGCTGGGGGGTGGTTTTCCGATCGGAGCCTTTATGGCGACTGAGGAGGTGGCTTCGGCGATGCAACACGGCGACCACGGCAGTACCTTCGGGGGAAACCCGCTGGCCTGCCATGCAGCCTACACCACATTAAATGTGATTGAGGAGTATAATCTGGCCGAAGAAGCCCGGAATAAAGGAAAATATCTAAGGAAGAAACTGGAAAGTTTTGCATCCGGTTCCGATCGGATTGTGGAGGTCAGGGGCCTCGGATT
This sequence comes from Balneolaceae bacterium, assembly GCA_033722635.1. GTDB lineage: Bacteria > Bacteroidota > Rhodothermia > Balneolales > Balneolaceae > JAWVYR01. The sequence continues at coordinate 2,470 of JAWVYR010000130.1, forward strand.
GATGATCGGCGTAGAACTGACCTTCCCCTGCCGGGAGGTGGTGGAGCGGATGATTCCAAAGGGGATCCTCTCCAACTGCACGGCGGGAAACGTTATCAGGCTGGTGCCGCCCATTGTGATCACCTACCAGGAGCTGGACCGGCTGTTCAAAGTGCTGAGCGAAACGATCGGGGAGGCCGACGGATCAACCTGACTTTCCTCACCCGGGCCGGGAATCGCCTTTCTAACCGAAATGTCTGATAAGTGCATCCTTGGTTTTCTTCAGCGCAGCATCATCGATCTGATGATGGAAGGTGGCCCGTATTGTTCTGGGTCCGAAAGGCACCATCAGTATTTCCTCATCCTTAAGCACCGACAGCGCATGGTCGGCATCTCCTTCCTTCACATCGAAGATTACGATATTGGTTTCAACAGTTTCAGGATCGATGAATAGGCCCGAACAACTGTCGATGGTCGAAGCCAGATCGCGGGCCCTTCGGTGATCCTCCTCCAGCAGCGGCCAGTGGTGCTCCACCCCGTAATCGGCTGCCGCCGCCAATACCCCGATCTGCCGCATTCCGCCTCCGAACATCTTGCGGTATCTCCGGGCCGTTAGGATGTGATCCTGAGATCCGAGCAGCATCGAACCCACCGGAGCCCCCAGCCCTTTGCTAAAACTGACGGTGATGGTTTCAGCTATGGATCCGAAAAACACCGGCTTAAGGTTGGTGGCTGTAATAGCGTTCCAAAGCCTTGCTCCATCGAGATGAAGCCTCAAACCAAGCTCTTTAGCGGCCAGCCGCAGCTCCTTCAACTCCTCACGGGTATAGCAGGCACCACCCCCCTTGTTAGTGGCATTCTCTATCACGATCAGACTCGGCCGAGGCTCCCACTCCTCACCACGACGCATCGCCTCCCGCACCAGAGCGGCGTTCAACTTGCCACGTTTCCCACTCACGGGGTTGATCTGCACCGCTGAATGGTGAGCAGCAGCGGCGGTCTCGTAGTTGAAGATATGATTGGTTCGTTCGGTAATAACCTCGTCGGAGGGTTGAGTGAGAATCTTTATCGCCAGCTGGTTGCTCATCACCCCGCTTGGGACAAAAAGACCCGCCTCCATGCCGAACATGCCGGCGATTTTCTTTTGAAAGGCGTTGACGGTGGGATCCTCCATGAAAACATCATCCCCGGTTTCCGCCTCCGTCATGGCGATAAGCATTCCCTCAGTGGGCCTGGTAACGGTGTCGCTGCGCAGGTCGATCATGACATTCTCAGGTTAACCGGTTGATGATATCATGGAAGCTGTCCAGATCGATATTGGTGCCGCAGACAATGATGCCGGTCCGCTTGCCTTGCAGCTGTTCATTAAGCGAGCCGCGGGCGGCAGCCAGTGCGGAAGCTCCGGCCGGCTCGACGGCAAGTTTCAACTCATCAAACATCAGCTGCATCGTCTCCGCCATCTGCCGATCGCTGACTTTGGCCAACTCATCCACAAACCGGCGGCACAATCCAAAACTGTAGGGAGCGGCGTGCGGAGCACCTAAACTGTCGGCGATGGTTTCCACCTGATCGATCTCCTCCGGTTTGCCCGAGGCAAAGCTTCGGTGCATGGTATCGGCACCCTCCGGTTCTACGCCGTATACCCTGGCAGAGGGTTGCAGCTGCTTGACAGCCGAGGCGATACCCGCGCACAGTCCGCCGCCGCCGATCGGCACGATCACCGCGTCGAGATTTTCAACCTGTTCCGCCAACTCCAGCCCCACTGTAGCGGTGCCCAGGGCGGTCAGCGGCCCCTCAAACGGATGGATGAAGGAGCGCCCTTCGGTCTCCTCGATCTCATTCACCTTTTCAAACGCCTTGTGCACATCCTCAACCAGTATCACTTCTGCACCCTGCTTGATACAGCGTTCGATTCGGGCTTTGTTGGCCGATTCAGGCATCACCACCTTTGCGGAACTCCCCATCATTCTGGCTGCAAAGGCCACGGCAATAGCATGGTTACCGGCACTCACAGCGGTCACTCCCTTTGACAGTTTCTCTCCATCCAGGGCCATCATGTTCATGAGGGCTCCCCTCGGCTTGAAGGTGCCGGCGTACTGAAAGAGTTCCAACTTCAGAAACAGCTCTGTTCCATCACCGAACAGCTCAGCGACTTTCTCTCCTTTCCACTGCCAAACCGGGGTAGTCCGGACTTTCTCCCCCAGCTGGTCTCTCGCACCCCTGATCCGCTCCAACGTTGGCGGTTCGGTTTCCATATTGTTCTTCATGACTTCGGTCGATTGTTAGCGGGCCTGTTAATCGTGGGTATAGAATCCTTCACCGGTCTTGTCGCCTAGCTTGCCGGCATCCACTTTTTTCACCAGCAGGGGACACGGCCGGTATTTGGGATCCTTAAATTCGCTGTATAACACATTCATAATATCGAGACATACATCAAGCCCGATGAAATCAGCCAGGCGGAGCGGACCCATCGGGTGGTTCATTCCAAGTTTCATCACCGAATCGATATCTTCCGGCTCGGCAACCCCTTCATACACGCAGAAGATCGCCTCGTTGATCATCGGCATCAGCACCCGGTTGGAAACAAAACCGGGCGCATCGTTGACCGGCACCGGGGTTTTGTCCAGGACCCTAGCCGTATCCTGTATAACTTCGATGGTCTCTTCACTGGTCTCGAGACCGCTCACCACCTCCACCAGCTTCATCAGCGGCACCGGGTTGAAGAAATGCATACCGATAAACTGTTCCGGACGGGTGGTGGTGGCGGCCAGCCGGGTGATCGATATCGAGGAGGTGTTGCTAGCCAAAATCGTTCGGTCGGGAGCCGCCTTGTCGACCTCCTGGAAAATATTCCGTTTCAATTCCAGGTTCTCCGGTACCGCTTCTATCACAAGATCCACATCCTGAACTGCCTCAATCGTATTGGTATAGGTTTCAATGATGTTGAGGGTGGATACCTTCTGCTGTGAGTCGATCTTCTCTTTGTTGACCATGCGGTCCAGGTTCTTCTCGATGGTCGCCAGGGCCTTATCCGCCAGCTTTTGATCGGTTTCGACCAGGTTCACGGGAATTTCGTTCATGGCAAATACCTGGGCGATACCGTTGCCCATTGTACCGCCGCCGATGACTGCTACATTGGTGATTTCCATATCAGTAGTTTGGTGATCTGTTTATTGAATGCTGCGAAGTGTTTGAGTGTATCATTTTAGCGGTGCAGAATCAACGTCAATTACCGGTGTCTAATCAATCCTAAGTTTATTACTTTATCATCTCTTTTCCGTCATTTTTAGTTTAATCGATCGATGAAGTCTCTGGTCAAATATCTGCTATTTGCAGCCATACTCATAGCCGGTGTAACCCTGCTCGCCGTATACTGGACTTTCTGGAAGCCACTGCCCGATTATTCGGCTACTCATAATTACAATCAATTGCAGGATGACGTTCAGATTCACTGGGACGCCTACGGTGTTCCGCACATTTATGCCGACAACCTGGAGGACCTTTATTTCTCGATCGGACATGTCCACGCCCAGGACCGGCTCTGGCAGATGACCCTCTCGCAGATGGCGGGAGAGGGAAGGCTGGCGGAATTTTTCGGCGAAGAAGTGGTCGAATACGACATTTTCCAGCGCACTATCGGATTTTGGCAGACTGCAAAAAAGATGGAAAAATCGCTCTCCGACAGCTCCCGGGTCCTCCTTCAACACTATGCGGACGGTGTTAATGCCTACGTGAGGAACAACCCCGACAAACTGCCGATCCAATTCTCACTGGTCGGGATGCAGCCGATCCGCTGGACCGTAACCCATACGCTTGCCCTGGCCCGGATGATGGCGTGGGACCTGAATATCGCCTGGAAAAACGAACTCACCTTCGCCTACCTCGGTGAACATCTGGACCGGGATTCCTTTGCTGAGCTGATGCCGCAGAATAAATATCTGAGCCAACTCCTTGAATCTTATAGCGGTGACTCATACACTGCATCGGCACTGCTGCCGATACTTCAAATCGACCAGAAGTGGCGTCACCTGATGCAGTTTGAGAACTTCGGTGCGGGCAGCAACGCATGGGCGGTCGGTCCCGGCAAAACCCAATCCAGCTACCCCCTGCTGGCCGGAGATCCCCACCTGGGACTCAGCATGCCCGGCAAATGGTACGAGGTGCACCTTAGCTGGAACGGCAGGAACCTGTCGGGTGCAACTCTGGCCGGCTCACCCGCCGTGATTCTCGGCCAGAATGATTCCCTGGCATGGTCCTTCACCAACCTGATGCTGGATGACACCGATTTCTTTGTTGAGGCACTCAATCCGGAGAATCCAAGGGAGTATATTCTCGACAGTCTTGCCGGCGAGCCGGTGATGGACAGACTCCAGCTTCAGCGGCAGCTGATCCGGATCAGGAACCGACCGGACAGCGTGTTTATCCGCAGGCTCACCAAGCATGGACCGGTGGTATCCGATATCTATCCAGACGAAAAGCTGGTCAGCGACCGGGTGGTGGCAATGCGGTGGACCGGCCACGAGGTGAGCAATGAATTTGAAGCCCTGTTAGGGATGAACTGGGCCGGGAATATGCAGGAATTCCAACGCCACCTGCCCTCCTTCAGGGTGCCGGGACAAAATGTAATCTATGCCGACAAAAACGGTAACATAGCCCGCTTTTCCATGGCGCGGATACCGCTGAGGAGCGGCA
>JAWVYR010000131.1:0-7139 GCA_033722635.1 Balneolaceae bacterium
ATGGCCGATCGGCTCATCCGGCAGAAACTCCATATCCTGTGCCAGCAGCAGCGCGGGCAGTGCTGCCAGCAGAATCACCATAGAAAAGGTGACCAGGCTCCTCATTATCCCTAATTTCAGCCTTCGTTCAATCATCGGACTGCTCGGTATTTGTGTGATAGCTGATTTCATCAGTCAATTCGTTTTGGTCGCCCGAGCGATAGGGAAAAACCTCCTCGAGTTTCCTGCCGATCTTTCGAACGGCAGCTTCGATTCCCTCCTCATATTCATCCGCTTTGAAATGATTCACCAGAATACGAATGACATCATCCCAAAAGCCCTCTTCCACTTTCCGGTCGATGCCCTTCCCCCCGTAGACCGCCACTTTATGGTCTTCCGTTGCGATATAGAGCAGCACCCCGTTTTGGAGGGTGGTTTCATCCATACCCAGCTGGTGAAAGAGCTGATCCGCCCGTTCCAGCGGATCAGTTTCGCAGTGGTGTTCCATATGGACCCGGATCTCACCGGAGGTGCGCTTTTCCGCGTCCGCTATCGCATCGATAATCTGTTGCTCCTGTTTTTCGGTCAGGAAAGTATCTTCAGCCATGGTTATGATCCGTTTTGGTCAAGGGGAAAATAAGTTTTGCCGGGTGGTATCCATCCTTCTCTGCAATCGATATAGTAGGTCGCCGCGAATTCCAGAATCCGGGTACGGCGTCAGTCAAAATTGACTTCCGGCGCCTGTTCTGCTCCCTCTTCAGCTTCGAAAAAAGCTCTATTTTCAAAACCAAAGAGGCTTGCAAACAGATTTCCAGGGAAGCGAGTGATCGCCACATTGTAGGATCGCACCGCCTGGTTGAACCGCATCCGCTCGGTGGCGATCCGGTTTTCGGTACCTTCCAGCTGTACCTGCAGATCGCGGAAATTCTGGTTAGCCTTGAGTTCCGGATACCGCTCAACGGTGACGAGCAGCCGCGAGAGGGCGCCCGACAGCTGTTCCTGGGCCTGCTGGAACTGCTGCAATTTTTGAGGGTCGTTGAGATCGCTTGCGTTGATCTGCACGGAGGTGGCCTTGCTTCTCGCCTCTATCACCTCGGTTAGAGTCTCCTGTTCAAAATCGGCGGCACCCTTTACCGTATTGACCAGGTTGGGTATGAGGTCTGCCCTGCGCTGATACTGATTTTCAACCTGGGCCCATGCCTGATTTACGGTTTCGCTTTTTTCCACCAGGTTGTTGTATGAGTTGATGCCAAATATTATCAGCAGTATAAGAACGCCAACACCGATAAGGGTCTTGATATTCATCGTTATTCAATTCTGTTGCGGTTTGTGTGGTTCCGAAATATACAAAATGCACGATTAACCGACGGGGTCAATCGGATCTAAAGATATGATTCTGCAGCCGGATACAAAATCGGTAAAATGGACAGATAATTTTTTGATTCGTTCGCTGTTCCGTATCTTCCGCCTTGTCATTTTTTCCCTGGCAAACCCCAATGCTCAGCAACCGATGTTGGATATAAAATTCATCTATTTCGACCTGGACGACACCCTGCTGGACCATCATGCAGCGGAACGGGAGGCACTGAGTGATTTGGTTCGCGATATGGAGATCCTGGAGGGGATTGCAGCGGACCGGCTTGCCCGCACCTACCAGCAGATCAACAAGGAACTGTGGGAGCGGTACGGTCCGGGCGAGATCAGCCGGGAGCAGCTGCAGCGATCCCGGTTTGAAGATACCCTGGAAGCGTTAAACCTCGATGGAAGCCGTTGGGAGGAGGTGGCCGGGCACTATATGCAACGCTACCGGAACCACTGGAAGTGGAGGCCCGATGCTGAAAAAACTTTGAAGAAAGTGGGGAATGCCTACCCGGTTGGTATACTGACCAATGGTTTTTTGGATATTCAGAAGGACAAGATCGAACGATTCTCCCTGGAGGATTACGCTCGTCATATCGTAATATCGGAGGAGGTCGGATACCTGAAACCGCGCCCCGAAATCTTCGCACACGCCACCAGGCTGACCGGGCTGGAACCGGCCCAAATTCTGTATATCGGCGATTCCTATCGCTCTGATATTTTGGGCGGATCCGGCTTTGGCTGGAAGACCGCCTGGTATACGCCTCGCAAGAGGCCCGAGAATGGGGAGGATGCTGATTTTATATTCGAACGTTTTGAAAACCTGATCTCCTATCTGGAGGTCGACTAGCATTAATTACCACTAAATACCGCACTGGATCGCATGTCACAGACTGCAACAACGGAACCGGAAGTAACCTTGGAACTGGCACTGGAGCATGGGTTGACCGAGGAGGAATTTGAAAAGATTCGGGAATACCTGGGGCGCACGCCCACCTTTACCGAACTGGGGGTCTATTCAGTCATGTGGAGCGAACACTGTTCATACAAGAATTCAATTCTTGAGATAAAGAAGCTTCCCAACAAGGGGCCCCAGCTGTTGGTGGAGGCGGGGGAGGAGAATGCAGGGCTGGTGGATATTGGGGACGGCCTGGCCTGCGCCTTCAAGGTGGAAAGCCACAATCACCCTTCAGCCATAGAACCCTACCAGGGGGCAGCCACTGGAGTGGGGGGTATTCACCGGGATATCTTTGCGATGGGTGCCCGGCCCATCGCCAGTTTGAATTCGCTGCGGTTCGGCGATCTGGAGACGCCGCGTGTACGGTTCCTGCTGGATGGGGTTGTACGGGGGATCGCCGATTACGGCAACTCGTTCGGGGTGCCCACGGTGGGAGGGGAAATCTACTTTGACGATCGGTACGAAGGAAATCCGCTGGTGAATGCGATGAGTGTCGGCATTGTAAAGGAGGGCCGCACTGTTTCGGCAGTAGCCCGGGGTGCCGGGAATCCGGTGATCATCGTGGGATCCAGCACCGGCCGGGATGGAATACACGGGGCCACCTTCGCCTCGGAGGAGATCAGTGAAGAGAGTGAGGAAAAGCGGCCCAGCGTGCAGGTAGGAGATCCCTTTACCGAAAAGCTGCTGTTGGAAGCCACCCTTGAGGCGATTAAAAACGGGGGAATCGTGGGCATGCAGGATATGGGAGCGGCGGGAATCAGCTGTTCCACCTCCGAGATGAGTGCCAAGGGTAGCTGCGGGATGAAGATAGATCTGGACAAGGTTCCGGTCCGGGAAGAGGGGATGACCGCCTACGAACTGCTTCTATCCGAAAGCCAGGAGCGAATGCTGGTGGTGACCGAAAAGGGACGGGAAGAGGAGATCATGAATATATACCGGCGTTGGGATCTGAACGCCGTGATCATCGGTGAGGTGATCGACGACGACAAGGTGATTTACCACAAGGATGGCGAGGTCAAGGCTGAAATACCGGCCGACAGTCTTGTGCTCGGTGGAGGAGCCCCGCAGTATGAACGGGAGGCAAGAGAACCCGGGTATCTATCGGAGACCCGGGGATACAACCTGGAAAACCTGGATCATCCAAAAGATCTGGATGCGGTACTGCAGCGTCTGATCAGTTCGCCCAATATCGCCTCCAAACGCTGGGTGCACGAACAGTACGATACGATGGTGAGGACCAATACGGTGAACCGGCCGGGAGCCTCAGACTCCGGTGTGGTACGCATCAAGGGCACCAACAAGGGGCTTGCGGTAAAAACCGACTGCAACGGCCGGTATGTCTATCTGAATCCGCGCCGGGGTGGGCAGATCGCCGTGGCTGAATCGGCCAGGAATGTGGTGTGCAGCGGCGCGAAGCCGATGGCGATCACCAACTGCCTGAATTTCGGCAATCCCTACAAGCCGGAGGTGTTCTGGACTTTCCGGGAAGCGGTGGCCGGTATCGGCGATGCCTGTCGCGCCCTGAACACGCCGGTGACCGGCGGTAATGTGAGCTTTTACAATGAGAACCCGGATGGTGCGGTGTTTCCCACACCGGTGATCGGCATGCTGGGGCTGATCGAGGATATAAGCGAGCAGGTGTTGACGCCGGTGTTAAAAAAGAGGGGTGACCTGGTCTATTATGTCGGAGCCGAGCGGCGGGGAGTGGGCGGATCGGAATACCTGCACACCATCCACGGCCTGACGGTGGGTGATGCCCCTGAACTGGATCTCGATTTCGAGGCCTCCCTACAGCAGGCGCTTTTGGGTGCAATCAGAAAGAAACTGGTGAATGCCGCCCATGACCTCTCGGATGGCGGCCTGGGCGTGGCGTTGGCTGAGATGGTGATCTTTTCCGGTATCGGGATACGCGTCGATATCCGTGAATTGGGGAATAATCCGCACGAAGTGCTGTTCAGCGAGGCGCAGTCAGGGGTAGTTGTCTCGGTGCCGGCGGACAAGAAGGGATCGTTTGAAAACCATTTCGATGAGGCGGAGGTCCCGGTATATCTCCTTGGTGAAACCACCGGCGAGCAATTGGTGATAGGCGAGTTGATCACCTTGAAAAGGTCACTGCTCGCGGAGATCTACGAAGGAGTACTGCCGGAGGCGATGACCCGGCAATACTAACCGGCAGGGGTAGCACGGCCGGTACATCGGTTGAACACAGCCTGCCGGTCAAACGGTTTCGGAGAACTGGTCCCGTACGCTTCTCAGCGATTTTTCAATCAGGTCGATCCCTTCGTCGACATGCGACTTTTGTATAGTCAGCGGCGGGCGGAAACGGATCGATTGGGTACCGCATTTCATGATCAGCAGCTTGTTTTTGTAGCACTCAGTGATTACCGCGTCGCGCATCTCCGTATCGGGCAGGTCAAAGGCGCACATCAACCCCTTCCCCCGGACGTTGCTGACGATTTCGTGATTGTCGACCAGATCGTTCAGCCGTTGTAGGAGATAGGTGCCCACGGTGGCCGCATTATCCACCAGGTTCTCCTCCTCGATTATCGTCAGGATCTCACCGAAACGCACCATATCCACCAGGTTGCCTCCCCAGGTGGAGTTGATCCGGGAGGAAACACGGAAGCAGTTGGTTTCAATATCGTCGACCCGGGTGCTTGAGAGGATGCCGCACACCTGGGTTTTCTTTCCAAACGCCAGGATATCCGGTTTAACGTAATGCTCATGGGCCCAGAATTTGCCGGTCAAACCCACGCCGGTTTGCACTTCGTCGTAGATCAGCAGTGCTTCATGTTTGTCCGCCAGTTCCCTCAGGGCCTGATGAAACTCCAGCCGGAAGTGATTGTCGCCGCCCTCCCCCTGGATCGGTTCGATGATGATACAGGCGATATCATCCTCATGCTCTTCAAAATGTCGTTCAGCCTGCTCGATCGCTTTCTGTTCGTGCTCCTGAACCTCTTTGAGATGCTTAGGTGTTTCGGGGAACTTCATAGCCGGATTGGTCACCCGCGGCCAGTCGAATTTTGGAAAATATTTGGTCTTGTTCGGCAGGGTGTTGGTCAGGGATAGTGTATAGCCAGTGCGACCGTGAAAGGCTTTTTCAAAATGAAGTACCTTATGGCCTTTTTCCTCCCGGTATCCTTTTTCAAAATTCTTTTGCACCTTCCAATCGAATGCCACCTTCAGGGCGTTCTCCACCGCCAGGGCACCTCCCGAGATGAAGAACGCATGAGGCAGGTAGTCGGGGATACCGAAGCGGTCGAAACGGTCTACAAATTCGGCCATCGCTTCGGTGTAGACATCCGAATTGGTCGGTTTGTTCACAGCCACCGTACCGATCTTCCTGATGAACTCCTCGTTGTCCAATTTGGGATGATTCATCCCAAGGGGATTGGAGGCGAAAAAGCTGAAGAAATCAAGATATTGATCTCCGCTTCGTGCATCATGTATATAAAGGCCTTTGCTCTTCTCCAGATCCAGCACCAGTTTGTATCCATCCGCCAGGATGTGCTTGGAAAGAATGCTGTGAACTTGGTTGGGTTTGACCGTGCTTTTGATTGTCATGCAGGGATAATTTTTTTCAGGTTTAGAATGATCTCCGTCCATAATATCGATCCATCAGGGCACCTCGAAAAGGTGATGGAATTTACCATCATGAGACTTCCGAATCAAACCGATTACAGCCCATCCTCTTTCCCGTCCGGCAGGTTGGACAGGCCGGAATTAGAATGTTTTAAGAAGCTATTCTGTTCCATCTGCGGAACATTCACCTTAATTTTCAATTAGCATTTTTGGAAAAAAATTCACTAATTGTGTTATAGTTTAGCAATCAACAACAATCAGGTTTCGGTATCAAGATCTAGTCTCATCGTCATTTTGACGAATAGGAGTGAAAATGAATGAAGGGTTAGATCGCCTATATCAGCTGAGTGAATTAAATAAAAATACTTGGGTCATTCATTTCAGCGGCATATTTCCAGGAGTGCTCAGGGGAATCGTGAAGCCTGACTGTTCAACAGGAATCAAAATTGGGGTAAATATATGGCTGAGGGAAACAGCTTTGTCATTCTTGATAAAGACACACAACTGGATGGAGAGATAAAAACTGGAAAGTTAATTCTTGAGGGATCAGTCAAGGGCACCATCAGGGCTACCGAGCGTGTCATTCTCAAAGAGGGTTCGTATGTGAACGGAGAAGTTCACACCTCGCACTTCTATATGCTGGAGGGTTCCAAAGTGGACGGCAATCTTTTCGTGAATGCGGAATATCCAGAGTCGGATACCACTTTCGAAGAATCCAAACCCACCCTGGATTTTGCAGCCGATACGGAATCGGCAAGTGAAATAAACGGCGACCTGATGCAGGAGCATAGCAAAGAGGCTGTGTAAACTTTCATTTCTAAATTTCGCAGCTCTTAATAAGATAAACCGGCAGGGGAGGACTTTATGCCGAATGTCCCCTCCTTATCTTGTTTTCCGGCTGATCGCCGATGCTATCCCAAAGCTGCGTACTACCGAGATGGTTCTGTACTGCCAACCGATGTCAAGCTCCGATTCCAGGTCAACCTGCCGAGGCCCTAACCATGTACCCAATTGCAGAATGGATTCGAGTCACATCTTCATGCGATTCCGGTATTGATGATTTTCGATTACTCTCTTTCGTAATCATAACCGACGGAGGAGTTATCATGCAACTCATTGAATACAAGGGGTTAATCGGTACTTGGATTATTTTGGCAATTATGATATCTGGGATATTTTCCTCTTCATTGCTTGGTCAGAACGCGTATAACACCCAGGAATCTTTTACCCCCGGCAGTTCAATGTTCGCCAATTTGGTGGA
>JAWVYR010000132.1:0-7093 GCA_033722635.1 Balneolaceae bacterium
ACCCGGCAGGTTCGGGTTGCCCCATCCGTCCCGCAACCGCTTCCTCCCACCATCGTGATCGATCTGGAAAATCTTGAGAGTCTTAAGAATCTCGAAAATTTAAAAAATCTTCAAAATCTCAGGAGTCTCGAGCAGCTGGAGGCCAAACTTCAAAATCTCGACCAGATTCTAAAGTTGGAAGAGATCGGTGAGACCACAGCCCTGGGAGTCGAGGAGATCAGAAAAAAGCTGCAGGAGATAGAAAAAGCGGATTACACTGTTCAGCTGCAGAACAAGAAACTGATCATCAACAAAAAGTACGACGTCAAAGAGGCCTCCTGGGTGGAAACCTCGCCGGGCGTTTATGTATATCGTGAATCTTTCGATGCTTCAAAGCTGAAAAGCCTGAACCTGGATATGGGCTTCGGCAACATCAATCTGGTGGGAACTTCCGAGGAGGACGGAGAAATTGTGGTGCAGGCAACCGGGAAGCTGCAGACCGCAGAAGCGATGAAAAAAATGATCCATTTGAAGTTCTTGATCAGGGATGACGGAGCGCATTTCGATGTCCGTCCTTCCGACAATCGTTCGGTATCCGACCAGCTTAACCTGGAGGCCACCCTCACCCTGCCCACAAAAATCGGGGTTTCCGCATCCACCAGCGGCGGCCATATTTCCGCAGACAATCTCGAGGGAGCACACCAGCTGAAAACCTCCGGCGGCCATATCGTATTGAATAATATGTCGGGTGATGTCGAAGCACATACCAGCGGCGGCCATATCACTTGCGACAATCTCAAAGGCACTATCGGGTTGAAGACCCAGGGCGGTCACATAAAGATTCAGAATCTGGTCGGTGAGCTCTCCGCCAGGACGGGCGGCGGCCATATCGAGGTTTCCGGACTGGAAGGCCGTGGAAATGTCAGCACTTCAGGAGGAAATATTTCAACTCAAGTTGCCACCCTTAACGGGCCCCTGATGTTGGATACCTCAGCAGGGAATATCAATCTTCAGCTGCCGCCGGGGCTGCAGGCCGACCTCTCCGCTTCCGGCAGTAAAGTCATATTATCAGAAATATTCAAATTCAGCGGCACTCAGAGCGACGGACGCCTCCAGGGTACACTTAACGGCGGTGGAGTGAGTGTCAATGCAGAATGTGATTTCGGCAACGTGGTTATTCAATCGAATGACTGAACCATCCGGCAATGCACAGCCCGATCTGAAAATAACCGCCGATGGCTCCCATACGCTCTACTCCCGACGATATCACCAAACCTATCACAGTCCCAGCGGCGCGGTAACCGAAAGCCGGCATGTCTTTTTTGAAAAGAGTGGCTTGCTCGACCGGCTCAAAACCGATCAACCGCTGACCCTCTTTGAAACCGGCTTCGGCACCGGTCTCAATTTCCTGCTCCTGCTTGACTACTACCAACAGTTCAATTGCTCATCCGAAATACGGTATCACTCGGTGGAAGCAAATCCGATCTCCGCTACACAGGTCCAAAAACTCAACTATGCAGACCAGATTCAACATTCCGATACCTTTGACCATCTGGTCGATCTGTTTGAAAAGCTAAAAGGGGGTGACAACCAATTCCACCCTCTACCGGGTGTGAAGCTGCAACTGTATGTAGGGTATTTTGACGATTACGATCCTGATGAAACTGTCGTGGATATGGTTTTCCATGATCCCTTTTCACCGGAGGTAAATCCGGAACTGTGGACCGAGACTGTATTCGCAAAACTCAGGGCGATGAGCCGCCCAACAGCTATGCTGACGACCTATTGCGCTGCCTCGGGAGCACGTGCCGCGATGGCGGCCGCTGGGTGGAAAGTGGCCCGCGAGGAGGGAGCGCCGGGCAAGCGAGAAATGACCCTCGCATCGCCGGATGCCGGCCGGCTCGGCGATCTGGAACGGGTAAACGAGGAGCGACTCGTCCGGCGGTACCGGAATGGCGAATTCGGCTGACCGGGAGCCGCCGACCATACAAAACATCCTAACTGCCTTTGAACCGGCTCAAAAGCCTGCCGAGGTACTTCCCTTCGTACATTTTTCGGATGTGCCGCATATCAGCAACGATCAACAGCTGCTCTCTGCTGCGCGAAAAAGCGACGTTCAACAGCCGGGCCACACTCAGACCGTTTTTATCCTCGTCGAACGGCCGCACAGTATAGTGTCGCCGCCGACCTCCCTGCTGCTCCCCGCTCATCACGGTATCGAATATGATCGCCTTCTTTTCCCGGCCCTGGAAGGTGTGGATCGTCCCCACCTCGATCTGTTCATAACCCTCATCCCTTAACCGACGCCGGAGGTCGTAAACCGACTGGCGAAAGGGTACCATGACCCCGATCTCCCCGGGCAATACCTGGTTGCGCAGCACCAGCTTCCTGCAGATCTCCACCACCACATTCTGATGCACCTCGTTGATCGGGCTGAATCCCTTTCCTCCCTCCTTTTGATGTAAAACAGGATTGTACCGGCTGGTATCGATCACCGTCACGGTATTCCGATCATCTTCTGCTGATGAGCGATCGCCATTGAGAGCAGCCCCGGTATGCTCCGTCTGCAACCGACCCTCATAAAAAACCGAACTGAGCGTCTCAGCGAGGTCCTCCTTCATCCGATATTGGGTGTCGAAAAAAGCGGTAATTACCGGATTCCGATCGTGCCAGTCAAACAGATCTTCCGCACTCTTCGCATTGGAGACAAAGGTGAAAATATCCTCTTCCAGGAACTCGCGCGCTAACGGCTTGTCGGTGATGGAGATTGGAGGCAGCTGCATCGGGTCGCCCACAACAACCATATGCTGTTCGGCCCGGGCCGCCATCACCATCAGGTAGGGCAGGTTGGCCATCGACCCCTCGTCGACGATCACCGCATCGAAACCGAGTCCTTCAAACAGTTCGGACGTGCAGACTTTGGCAAGAGTGGTACCCACCAGTTTTTTCCGCTGAAGCTCCCTCCTTTCATTGACATGCAGCATTCGGTCGATTTTCGCCTCCACCGCATCCGCACCCCCCTCATCCTCCATTCGCAGCTGCACCAGGTTGAACTTTCGGGTCAGCTCCTCCGGCACCTCCTGGCCGGTTTCCAGCAGGTGATCCACCTCCGACTGCAGCTGGTTGAATTCGCTGAGCCTGTTGATCAGCCGGGCCGCCTTATCCCGCTGACGGTCTTTTTTAAGCTGCAGTTGCCGGTCAAAGTGAATCTGCTCCAGGTGGTCATTTTCCAGTGCGATCTCCCCGAATCTCGTGACCTGATCCTTCATCATGTCGCGTTCCACCATATCCAGGGCATCCAGAAGACTCAGCATGCCCACATCCACCGCACGGTTGGTATTGGAGACAAAAAGTACCCGCAAATCTTTCACCAGGTAGTTGGCCATCATGTAACCCACGGTGGAAGTTTTGCCAGTGCCCGGCGGCCCCCAAACAAAGAGGACGGGACTCTTCAGCGATTTCATCAGGGCGTCTTGCTGTGCCTCGTTGCGCCGGGTATCATCCAGTATGCGGATATCCTCATCGCTGATATCCGGCATCTCGATACGGGACGGCAGGAACAGCCGCTCTATCCGTTCGGTCGACTCCGGGTTGTCTGCCAGCTTATCCAGCTCTCCTAATAGCCGACGCAGAACGAAGTCGTTCTCCCATTCCAGCTGCACCTTCGCGATATGTTCGCCCAGGTTTTTCGGAAAATCCAGTACCACGGTATCCTCCTCATACTCCACCGGCAGCACCTCCATTTCGCGATCCAATTCATCCATCTCGGCACGAATCACCTCGGCAAAACGCAGTGAGGTGTTTTGCGACTCAAACTCGTAGTAAAAAGCGTCCCCGGCGTGCTGGCTCTTTTTCTTCCCGTCAAACAGCACATCACGGGAGGGTTTCTGCCGTACCGCTTCAATCTCGGCCTCCACCGCCTCCATCGCACGCTCAATCAACTTTTTGATAACCTTATTCCTTGCCACAATACGTTCAATGGTTTTTCACTGATCCCACAGCTCCGCCCGAATGGTATCGGCACTGCGATTTGCGATGCGGTATTCCAGTTTGATCCGTCTCTTTTCCGATATTTTCTGTTCGACCAACGTGGAACTTTCCGGGGTGTAGAGTATGAGATCTTGATTGTGCACGAAGGTCGGCAGCGATTTGCCATAGGTAGCACCGGCTACAAAAGAGCCGTCGAATTGAATGCTCACCTTCAGTTCGTTGATGATCTTGGGGATGCTGTTCTCCTCGGTGGTCACCAGACCGATCGTCTCCAGGGCGGCCCGGTCGACGATCGACAGCAGGATATCGCTGTCGAAGCTGTAGACGATCGGGATGAGCCTTCCTGTCTCCGCAAAATCCCTGAAGGAGTTGACCAGCTGGATCGGAACGAAAAGCGCATCAAACTTGACCGCTTCGTTGTATTGATTGGCGTTGAGCACCTGGCTTTTTACCCCCACCTGCTTGCGTATCGCCTCTGAGAGCATCTTTCCCAGTTCGTTGGTCTCCCCGACGCTGGCGCAGGTCTCGATCCGATCGGGCCACTCCATATAGCTGAGCTGCTCCTGGAACAGTTCGTCGATCTCCGACTCATCCAGGCCGTAGCCGATCAACTCCTCCAGCAGTTTCCGCATCTTCTCCGCACCAACCTCCAGGCGATCCGACTTGTCCAGCGTGGTGGTCTGCCGCTCCACGATAAATCCCCTGCCCTGTTCGCTTCTGATCAGATCCTCATCAGCCAGGATATGATAGGCCTTCCGCACCGTGTGAAAACTGGTCTCCAGCTGCTGGGCCAGATCGCGGGTGGAGGGCAGCACTTCGCCCACCTGGAACTGCTTGGTAGCGATCATCAGCCGGATACGGTCGGCTATATATTTGGCGGAGGTTTTCACTGTTCGCTACCCTTGTCCACCAGTTTTTTCAGTTCGCTCAACAACAGCAGCGACTCGATCGGTGTCATCCGGTTGGGATCGCACGCCTCGAGCTTGGTGACCAGGGTTTCGAGGTTGGGATCGAGCTGTGCCTGGAACAGCGACATCTGCTGGCGGATCTCCTCCTGCTTGTCGAGCTTGGCGGCCACTTTCTCTGCCGCCTCTTTCTTTTTGGCTCCCTCCTTGAGGGTGCCGCTGCTGTCGGTCACATCGAGGGAATGGCTCTCCAGATTCTTCAAGATCTCCCGGGCCCGCTCGATCACGATGGAGGGCAGCCCGGCCATATCGGCTACCTGGATGCCGTAGCTGTGGTCGGCTCCGCCCCGCACCAGCTTCCGCAGGAAGATCACCTTGCCGTCGTGCTCCTTCACCTGGATGTTGTAGTTGACGATATGTTCATACATGTTGGCCAGCTCGTTGAGCTCGTGGTAATGGGTAGCAAAAAGAGTTTTCGCAGCCACCGAGGGCTGGTTGTGCAGATATTCAGCCAATGCCCAGGCGATGCTCAGCCCGTCGAAGGTGCTGGTGCCGCGCCCCACCTCATCGAGCAGGATCAGCGAGTTGCGGGTTGCGTTGTTGAGAATATTGGCCGCCTCGTTCATCTCCACCAGGAAGGTGCTCTCCCCGGCCGCCGGATTGTCGGAAGCGCCCACCCGGGTAAAGATCTTGTCGACCAGACCGATATGGGCCTCCTCGGCGGGCACAAAACTCCCCACCTGGGCCAGCAGCGTAATCAACCCGGTCTGCCGCAGCACAATGCTCTTGCCCGCCATGTTGGGGCCGGTGATGATCAGGATCTGGTGCTGTTCGTTCTCCACATGAATATCGTTGGGAATGAAGGGCTCTCCCGGCGGCAGCGTCTGCTCCACCACCGGATGGCGTCCCTGCCTTATGTCGATCACCTGGTCATCGGCGATGGAAGGTTTGCAGTAGTTGTGGCGAAATGCCACCTCGGCAAAACTCTGCAGGCAGTCCAGCTCGGCCAGCGCCTCCGCCACCTGCTGAATCTCGACGGCGAAGTTGGCGACAAACTGGCGGAGCTCCTCAAAAAGCTCATATTCCAGCTCCTTGCTGCGCTCCTCCGAGGAGAGAATCTTCTCCTCAACCTCCTTCAATTCCGGGGTGATGTACCGCTCCGAGTTTACCAGCGTCTGTTTGCGGATAAAATGCTCGGGTACCTTCTCCTTATGGGTGTTGGTCACCTCGATGTAGTAGCCGAACACCTTGTTATAGCCGATCTTCAGGGAGGAGATACCGGTTTCCTGGGCCAGCTCGTTTTTGATTTTGGCGATATAGTCCTTCCCGTTGCGGGCCACATCCCGCAGCTCATCCAGCTCCTCGTTGAACCCATCGCGGAAGATACCGCCATCGCGAAGGCTGGCCGGCGGGTCCTCCTGCAGGGCCTGTTCGATCCGCTCCTGTACCTCCACCAGTAGCTTCAGCCGATCGCGTATCTCATCAAGCAGGGGCTCCTCCAGATTGTTGATCTGCATCTTCACATCCGGCACCTTAGCCAGCGATTGTTTCAGCTGCATCAGGTCCCGCGCATTGGTGCGACCCACACAGATCCGCGATATAAGCCGTTCGAGGTCACCGACCTGGTTCAGCTCTTCACGAAGATCCTCGCGGGCCTCATGGTGGGTCAGCAGTGATTCCACCGCATTCAGCCGGTTCCGGATCGGTTTGATTTTCTTCAGCGGGCGCATGATCCATTTTCTCAGCAACCGTCCTCCCATCGCCGTGCAACTGCGGTCCATAATCGAGATCAGGGTTCCCTCCGACCCTCCCTGCTGTATGCTGGTAACAAGCTCGAGGTTGCGTTTGGTGGAGCCATCCAGCGACATGTAGTCGTTATTTTCATAGGCATAGAGGCGGCGGATATGCCCGAGGGAGGCTTTCTGCGTCTCCACCATATAGTGAAACAGGGCGCCGGCCGCCACCTGGGCCACCTCATATTCCTCCACGCCAAATCCCTTCAGCGAATGGGTTTCGAAATGATCGGTCAACAGTTCGTATCCGTAATCACCCTCATACACCCAATCCTCGATAAAAGTGGTGTTGTAACTCTGCAGCTCCTCTGGCAGGTCGTTTTTATGCTTTTTCCGGATCAAAAGCTCCGAGGGGCTGATCGACTGCAACAGGTCTGCAAGTTGTTTTTTTGTTACTTCGCTCAGGGCAAACTCACCGGTCGAGAT
>JAWVYR010000133.1:0-7057 GCA_033722635.1 Balneolaceae bacterium
CCCCCCGAGGAAGTCAGTGAACTGATCTGGAAAGAGGTTTCTCGTCGCCTGAATTGACCTTTTCCTTTCTGATCCAGTAGAAGAGCGAGGGCAGCATCAGCACATCTGCAAACAGCGCGATCAGAATGGTGAGGCTTACCAATAGCCCCATATAGACGGTGGAGATAAAGACACTGGTCAGCAGCGAACCGAATCCCGCCAGCAATATGAGGCTGGTAACCACGATCGCCTTCCCGGTCTTTTGGGTGGTGTAGGGCAACGCCTCGTAAAGGGTTTTGCCCCTGCGCATCTCCACCCGCAGGCGAGCCAGATAATGGATCGAGTCATCGACCGCGATACCGAAAGCGATGGTGAAGATCACCGCCGTGGAGGCCTTGATATCGATACCGACGTAGCCCATAAAGCCGGCAATCATCAGAAGCGGAAGAATGTTCGGAATCAGCGAGATGACCACGAGTCTGATATCCCGAAACAGCAGGGCCATCACCAGGGAGACCAGCACGATCGCCAGGAATATGCTTTTGAACAGCGCGGATACGATCTTGTTGTTGAGATCTGCGCTTAATATGGTTGATCCGGTGATGGTATATCGGCTGTCCGGGAAGTGGTGATCCAGATAGGTTTTCAGGGTATCTCGCAATGCATTGATACGGTAGGAACCCACATCCTGCACCTGGGTCGATACCCGCACACGCCGGTAGGAGAAGTCGGTAACCCGCTCGAGCAGGTCGGCCTGGTTGATCTCCATCAGCAGCAGGTATTGGGCTATGAGCTGTTCCTCGAGAGGCAGCGGATTTTCCCCGTGGGCTTCAGGAGCCATCGCCTCATGCACTTCTTTCATAAGTGTGTTGAAGGAGATGACCTTCTCCACCTCGTCGAACGACTGCAGGCGACCGGCAAGCGAATCGATTTGTTGAAGAAACACCGGATCGGTCACCCCGTTTTCATTGCCGGTGTCGATCACGATCTCCATGGGGAAGGGAGGCGACAGCTCACGGGCGAAGAAATCGGCATCCTGTATCGGTTCGGTATCGCGCCCCAGTTCATCAAAAACTTTCCCGTTCACTTTCAGGAAGTAGATGCCACTGCTCATGCCGATCGTTATCAGGAGAGAAACCAGCAGAATGGTTTTATAATGACTCCGGTTGAGGGAACTGATGCGTTCCAGCCCCTTCGAGAAGAGACGAAAGAGGAAGGTGCTCTTATCCTTGAAAACATTGCTGACATTGCTGAGTGAAAGGGAAGCAGGCAGAAAATGGATCGTGATCAGGTAGGCGATCAGCACTCCGGCGGCGGTATAAATGCCGAAACGCTGCATCGGCACGATATTGCTGGTTACCAGCGAGCCGAAACCGATGGCGGTGGTAAAACTGGTTAGCAGGGTGGCACTGCCGAGGGTGATAAGCATCTCCCGGTTTGCCTTTTGTTTGGGTAGGCCCTGTGAACGGGCATCGTCAAACTTCGTAAGCATGTGTACCGAGTCGGCGATGCCGACGCTCAACAGTATGGGGGCGATGGTGCTCGACATCACCTCAAAATAACCGCCGGTTAGATGCATCAGCGCCAGGGTAAACAGAATGGTAAACCAGACAATCAGCATCGGTATGACCAGACCGATCAGGCTGCGGTACAGCATCCAGAGTATCCCGGCAATCAGCAGGGAGGAGAGAATAATGTAAAAGACGATCTCCCTGTTCAGGAAATGAACATACTGGTTCCGGTAGTAGGGAATGCCGGTGATCCTGAAGTGATAGCGTCCGTTGTAGGGTTCCAGGATCCGGTCGAGCTGGCCGAGTATCTCCTCCCGGGTATCGTAGTTATTCCGGTCTTCATCGATCTCTAGATAGAATGCTGTTACATCCGCAGTTTCATTGATGAGGGAACCCTCGATAAAGGGATCGCCGGACAGCAGTTCCCGCAGCTTCCTGGCATCGAGGCTGTTGAGCAGCTGATCATCCAGGTAGGGATCGAAGCGCAGGTTGATGCCGTCGCTTTCGATCTTTTCCGCAGACCAGAGGCTGCGAACTTCGTTGATATGATCGATCTGCTCTGCTGAATCGGTGATCGCTTTTAGATCGGATAGCACCGATTTGGAGAGAAGCGAATCGCTGTGAAACCCGACCATTATCACATTGTCATCGCGGCCGAACTCCTGTTCCAGGTATTGATAATCCTCGATTGATGGATCTTCCCTGGGAAAGAAGTTCTCCAGGTTGAAATCGGTGCGGATCTGTAAGGCCGGATATACAGCTGCTACCACGATCACGGCGAAAATGAGCAGGATCGTCCGGGGGTAGCGCAGAATGTAGTCGGCCAGGAAATTCACTGAAGTTCAGATTATGTTGAATCAGTTGCGGTGAACCGGTTTCGGGCCATAGATCATTCCCCTTTAGAAATAGAATGTCAGATTAAAATAGAGAAAACTGTTGGAGGCAAATTCGCTGAAGGAGAGATGGCCGTAGAAGGGTTCCTGGGATTTTCCCCCGAACAGTTGTCCTCCCAATTCCGCCTTCAGGTTATCCCGGCCGCTGTATGCCAACTCCGGGTTGAACCAAAAACCCTTGCCCTCGAAATTATACCGGGCCAATCCCTGCATCTCCCACCGGTCCCGCGCAAAACTGCGCTGAAGCCAGAGCGTAGCATAGGGGAAATTGCGCTGTTGCAGAATCACTTCACGGTAGTCAATAATATGTTCATTGACCAGCTGTGTCCGCAGTGTCCAGTTCAACAATTCTGTTTGCAGGCCGATCATGGCGATCGCCCAGGGTTTCTCCGTCAAAAATCCGTCGGTGTTTTGGTTGAACTCCTGCAGAATTAATGCCTGTTCCGCTGGCGTGGGATTCTCAAAATCTATCGACCGCAAATTGTCCGGAAGATAATCGAAGGAGCGGCGTTGGTAGAAAGCCGCTTCGGACTGTAGAATCAGGCGGTCGGTCAGCCTGTAGCTCCCGGAATAACCGGTCATCAGGCCTTTGTCAAACTGCTCACGGATGACAAATACGGGAGATCCTGCAGGCCCTGTATCCAGACTCTTTCCGTAGGCCGGAGTAGGGTAGTGCCAGTAGTTCAACAGCAGATCCAGATCAAAGTTGATATTGGATCGAAACGCCCAGCGACCCGCCAATTGAAAATCACCGAACTCCGGATCGCCGGAACGGTTGATGAACCGGGTTGCCTGTTGCTGCGGGAAGAAAGAGCGCGGAAACCAGCGGTCATCCGGAGCGGGGGTGTCGCTCGCATGAAACAGTGGAGTAGCGATGAGCTGCAGATAATTGCTGCCGAAGTAACGGGTGATCGAGAAGGCGGTGACACCTATTTTGATATCGGGCAGATCCTGGGTCAGGAATTCTCTTGCATCCAGCGGATTCAGAATATCCGTTATGAAGGTGCCGTCAGCCCGTCCCCAGGTTACCAGCTGCCGTCCGATTCGAAGGTCGCTTTTCTTCAGATAGAGATCCACGTAGGCTTCCCGCAGTCGGTAGAGCAGCGAATCAAACGAGCTGCTGTAAAGCTGCTGAAGATCATTGGAAACAACCACTTCCCCCCGGTCGAAGGCATGGGACAGATCCAGCCTTAACCGGTTTCGGCCGATCAACAGATCATTGGGGGAGACGGTTTGCAGTGCATTGTAATTTCTGATGAATCCGTTGTACTCGATTTGTCCGGATGCTGTGTGTGGAATGATCAACACAACCGAAATCATCACGGCTGAGAAAAAAAACAACAGGTTCGGCAAAAACCGCCTTGTGGGTCTCCCAGGATGATTTTTTGCCTGCATTTTACTCCGCGTTCATTTTTATGAGATCGTAAATTAATTGCTGATGAAGCAAAAAATGGTTAAATTTATGCATTGTGGGTGATTCCTACTCGACAACTGAAAAGGTGTCTTAATCAGTTCAAATCGTTAATAATAACCTTTCAATTTCGAAGCAAAATAATTATGGCGCACGAAAGAATTGAAGTTGATTTGCCTCTAGCTAAAGTCTATGAATATTTGAGCAATCCACTATATTTTCCTCACCTCTTTGAGCGGATCGAAGATGTCACAAAAGTCAACTCCCAGACATTCGAGCTCGCAACAACCATCGGTGGCGAGGAGTTCCAGTGGACCACCAATATCATAGACAACCTTCGCAATACGCGGTTTGCCTGGATAACCATCAACGGAAACTTGAACCAGACCGGCACCATCCGTTTCACTCCACTGGATAATGGAGAGCGTACCCGGGTGGATGTAAGTTTGGACTACCGTACTTTTTACGGAGAGCCGGAAGAGGATCTCGCTAAATATATCGAAGGATTGCCTGCACAGCTCAAGAAAGATTTGGAGCGATTTAAAAACGAGGCTGAGGAGGATACCTTTAAGGAGAAAGCAGAGGCAACGCTGGCTGATTCCGAAGCAGAGGAATCAGAAACAGAGGAGGATGAGGTAACGGTCTAGTCTCACGCCTGTATTATTATTGGTAGTATCTAATGAAATGCGTGTCCAACGGCACGCATTTTTTTATATTGAGTATCTCAGACGACCGAATTCACAGACCAATACTCCGATATTTTGAACCTGCACGATTACTTTCAATCAGCAGAAGCCGACAGGCCGCACCTCCTGCTGCTTGGAGATCCGGTCTCGCACAGCCTTTCCCCACTGATGCATAACACCGCGGCCGCGCATCATGAGTTGGATCTGAAATATCACGCGGTAAAATTGGAGGTACATGAGCTCGGCCTGCTGAATACCCATATGTACCGGGAGCAATTCCGTGGCGCAAATGTGACAATACCCTATAAAGAAGTCCTAGCCGACCATGTCGATAAACTCGACGAGGAAGCTGAAGAGATCGGGGCGGTAAATACCATTGCCAAAGAGAAGGGACAGCTCATCGGATACAATACCGACAGTTACGGCTTCAGGATTCCGCTGAAAGATCTGGAGGATCGACTGGTCAGCGGCCGGGCCATTGTCTTTGGCACCGGGGGTGCTTCACGTGCGGTGGTTCATGCCCTCGACCGGATCGGTTTGAGTGAGATCATCCTGATCTCCCGGACACCGGGCAACCAAACCGGGTACGATCAGTACGACCAGGTACGAATAGAAGGATACGATGCCTGGAGCGCCTTTGCTGAGGAGGCCTCGATTATCGTGAATTCCACCCCGTTGGGTATGGAGGGCCGGGTTGATTCCAGCCCGGTGCGGGAATCGGAACGCGATCACCTGGCCGGGAAGATCTGCTATGATCTGGTCTATAATCCCATGAAGACCAAATTTTTGCGTTGGGCGGAGGAAGCCGGTGCTGAAATTGTTGGAGGCTTGGATATGTTGATCTACCAGGGCAGCCGATCCTTTGAGATCTGGACCGGTAATTCATTTCCCGTGGAAATAATACGAAATCATCTGCATGAATACCTCACAAACCGGGGTTGATCTGATCATCCCCGACATTTTTGACGATGAGGACAGGATTGAGGCGTGGTTTACCCTCAAAAATCCGGGGCTGAATTCCAATCCTCAGGGTTTGCCCGGATTGAATCTGGGGTCAAATACCGGAGAGGAGAAAGAAAAGATCGAGAAGAACAGGAATCTGCTTTTCGATGCACTGGATCTGGATGCTGATTGGGTAGCTTTTGCCGACCAGATCCACAGCAGCCGTGTACAGTTGATCACCGAAGGAGGTATGTATCCGAACACCGACGGGCTGGTTACAGCAGTGCCCGGCCTCGCTCTGGCGATCCAGGTGGCCGATTGTGCTGCCGTGCTGATGGCCGATCCCGTAAACCGGGTTGCAGCTGCCATCCATGCAGGCTGGAGAGGCGCCGCCGGTAATATCATCTCCAATGGCGTGGAACTGATGAGACGCCAGGGAGCCAAACCCGATCATATCAGGGCATATGTCAGTCCCTGTATCTCCCAAAAAAATTTTGAAGTGGGAACAGAAGTTGCCGAGCAGTTCCCGGACCGGTTCGTGGATTATGAAAGTTACGAAAAACCTCATGTCGACTTGAAAGTCTTTATTCACCACAATCTGGTGGAAATGGGCATCAATGAAAACAGCATTGAGATGGATCAGGGATGCACCTACCGTGATGCCGATCGTTTTTATTCCTATCGGCGCGAGAAGGAACAGAGTGGACGCATGCTTGGGATCATCCGGTTAATTCGGCAATAACGGCAGTTCAATACTATGAGAGTCTCCTTTGCACATGGTTACCATGCACCCCTGCCGGATGGCCATATATTTCCCATGGGTAAATTTGTCGGGTTGTACCACTATGTGCAGGAAAAGGGGATTATCCCGGGGAGCCATATAGTAGCTCCTAAAATGGCGGATATGACGCAACTCCTGACGGTGCATTCTCAAAGGTATGTCAACGCAGTGGTTGAGGGAACGCTCGACCGCAGCGAGATTCGCCGGCTGGGACTGCCCTGGTCGGAACCGCTGGCTATCCGTTCCCGGATGGCGGTACAGGGTACCGTCAACGCTGCGCTGATGGCGTTGCAGGACGGCATCGCCGGCAACCTGGCAGGAGGTACACATCATGCGATGGCGGACCATGGGGAGGGATTCTGTGTTTTTAACGATGTGGCAGTCGCTATCAGGGTACTGAAACAATCGATGTGGGTGCGGAGAGTGCTGGTGATCGATCTGGATGTACACCAGGGTAACGGGACTGCCGAAATTTTCAGGGATGATCCGGATGTATTCACCCTCTCCATTCACGGGAAAAAGAACTATCCATTTCATAAACCGCCCTCTTCCCTGGATGTCGGTCTGCCTGATCGTACCGGAGACCGAGCCTATCTCCGGATCCTTGAGGAGGTCCTGGACCAGGTGTTCCACCGTTTTCAACCCGACCTTATATTCTATCTGGGCGGCATCGATCCGCTGAAGGAAGATTATTTCGGTCGCCTTTCGCTGACAACCGATGGCTTGATGAAAAGAGATCGCACTGTTATCGAAACAGTGGCCGGGAGGAATATCCCGCTTGTATTATTGCTTTCGGGAGGATATGCCCCCAGCTTGCAGGAAACGGTGGAGGCGCACGCCCTGATGTTCCGGGC
>JAWVYR010000134.1:0-7035 GCA_033722635.1 Balneolaceae bacterium
TCGTCGCTGCATCCAACTGCTACCAGGGTGATGGCCGCTATAAAGATTGCTATTTTGTATCTGTTCATAAACTCCATGTTGTTAGGTGGATGGTTTTTTTGTTCAGGTTTCCAGGTTATCGGTTCGAATCTACAAGCTGATTATTATCAAATGATTAACTGATTATGGAGTAATTGTTAAGATCCGACACTTAGAATGAATAACTGATTCCCATGTTGAAAGTCATTCCCACCGGATATTCATTGGTGATCAGGTCGCCCTGCATAAACTGCACCTCATCGTTCAGCAGATTTTCCACGCCCATCCGCACTTTGGCCCGGCCGAAATCTTTTACCACATTGAAATCGACCTTGTGGAAGGGTTGCTCATATTCATCACCCGGCTGCTGGGCGTTTCCGACAGCCGAAATGCGCTCGCCAAAGGTATTGTACGAGGCGTTTACCTCCAGGTCGATCCTCGGCACCAGGTAAAAAGCGGAAACATTCAGCGTAAAGGGAGATTGCCCAAACATCGGCCGCTCGGAGTTGGCCAGCCGGCCCAAAACCTCCTGTTCATCAAACTGCACCCGGGAGTGGATATAGGCGAAGGTGGTGTTCAGTTTAAGCCGGTCGGTGATATTTTTTCTCAGCTCGATCTCCCCGCCCAATAGGTCGGCTTCCGGGGCATTGCCGTAAAACACCTCGTTATTCTGCGTGACCCGGAAGAAAAGCTCGATGGGATTCTGGAAATGTTTGTAGAAACCGCTTACTGCCAGCAGCTCACCCGAATTGGGATACCATTCGAACCGCAGATCGGCATTATAGATTTTCGTCCGGTCCAGATCGGGATTGCCGAAGATGGTGCGGCCGCCGAAGAAATCCCTGAACTGGAAGCGCGATATCTCCCGGAATTCGGGACGGGCCAGGGTGAGCGAAGCGGCTCCCCGGATATTTATATTGTCGGTGAGGCGGTAGGTGGCGTTCAGTGCAGGCAGCAGGTCGGTTTTGTCGATAATCGTCTCGCCGTTGATCCGCTGTTCCGAATTTTCCGCTCGCAAACCTGCCTCGATACTGAAAGCATTTGTGATGAACCAGTTGGCCGACAGGTATGCGGCGTAGAGATCCTGTTCGCCTTCATAGGAATCGGTCCTCCGTGTATTCTCGACAAATTCAAGGCTGCCCGTTTCGATAAACTCGGGGATAAAGAGATTCTCCGGAGAGAGCTGCTTCTGGGCCAGGTTCAGGCTGTTGTCCAGATCCTGGTAGAGCAATCGGCGGGCCTGAAAATCTCTGCGCTTGACAAGTGCCTGCCCACCGGCCTTAACCGTAAGGTCGGCAACCGGTTTGAAATGGTAGTCGACCCTGCCGGTGTAATTTCTGTCCACCTGGTCGGAAAAGAAGTGCAGGTTGCTCTTGTCCGCCAGGGTGACCTCAAAGGGAATGCCCTCGGAAGGATCGCCGGCATACTGGGTGTTGCGCCGGTCGGGTATATCCCGTTGGGCTCGGGAGAAGGAGAGATCGATTTTCAGATCCGATTCCATCAACTGGGGAAAATAGGTCTCATAGTTGACCGAGGAGGTGAAGATCGACCTCCGGTCGAACTCCAGCACGGTCTGCCGGATGATGTTGTCCTGGTTGCGGATTGTTCCCTGAATGACGGAGGATTTATCCTTAGCCGAGTTTGAGTAGAGATTTTTGAAGCCGATTTTGGTACTGTTGTTCGGTTTTATAAAGATGTTCAGCAATCCGCTGATCTGCGCCTGTTCCTCGCCGGTATCGATGGTAAAATCGGACCAGCGCAGCAAATTCTGAATATCCCTGAAGCTCTCGTTGGGCCGGGCACTCTGTCCATATTTGTAGCTGAAATTGGATACCACCCCGATGGGAAGTTGTTCCTCGTTGAACTGGTTGGCGTAACTGAGGGCAAATTTTTGATTCGGGATCACATTATTACTGGCCGGTGTAAACTCGTTATGGAGCGTGCGTGAAATCGCAGCAGCCTCCTGGATGGAGCCGATATTGCCGTCTTTCACTTCCTCGGGCAGTTTTCGCATACCGTCGTCGAATCCCAAAAAATCGGTCTTGCCACCGCTGTAGCCCAGGCGCTCGTCGAAGGTATAGAGGGTGTTGTAGCTGGTGGAATAGGAGAAGGTCAGATTCTTACTTTCCGGAAATTCCTTGGTTGTAATCTGGACCGAGCCTCCCGAAAATTCGCCCTCCTGATCCGGTGTATAGGTTTTCTGCACCACGATATTGTCGACGACTCCGCTCGATATGATATCCACCGGGGCTTCCTTTTTGTTCGGGTCGGTGGAGGGCACCTGGGAACCGTTCAGCTGCACATTGCTGTAGCGGTTGCCGAGGCCGCGAATGTAAATACTGTTCTCGCCGATCAGTGTCACTCCCGCTACCCGTTTCATGGCGGTTGCCACATTGCTGTCGTTGTTTTTGGACATCAACTCCGAGGATATGCCATCCTGCACAGCCGTCGATTTTTTTCGGATAGACAGCAGTCCAGCCTCGCTGCTCATATCCGCATTGGCGACCACGGTTACCTCATCCAGCCCTACTGTTTCGGGACTCAGAGTGATATTGAGGGTGGTGACTTCGCCGGCCTTGACCCCAACACCGGTGATCGTCTTTTTCTGGTAGGATATATAGGTTACGGTGATCGAGTAGCTGCCTGGATCCAGATCACTGATGCTGTATTTACCGTTGATGTCGGTGGCATCACCCTGACCGGTTCCGGTGATCACTACATTGGCTCCGATGATAATCTCACCGGTTTTTGCATCGACAACTTTGCCTGCAATTTTCCCTGTGTCGGACTTCCTGCTGATCGTTGTTTGAGCGTGGCTTACCTGAAGGATGAAAAAAGAGACACAGAGAAATGCGAGTACACTGAATAGAGAAGAAAGGATACGTTTTTTCACTGGTTGTGTGCTGATTTAGTTGTGGTTTACCTAAGTGGTACGCCACAATTATAGCGAGCACAGTTTACACCAGTATTAGGGAAGCATTACGATTCGGTTATCCTATCGTTAAGAAATTATTAAGAAGGGCGTATGGAAACCGTGAGCCTACTTCTCCGGATCATCCTTTGATTCAGCCGGTGTCTTCTCCGAACCGGAATCTTCTGTGATCTCCGGTTCTTCGGGAGAGCCATCCTCCTTTTCATCGAGGGTCTCCGCGGTAATCTCCGGCCTCCTGCGCGGCTCGCCGTTTACCTTGTCGATCGACTCATCGGAATGGAAGATGCCATCGGGATATTTACCCTCCGGATGGTCACCCAGTACCTCTTTCAGGTCATGGTGATTCAGCACCTCTTTTTCGAGAAGTGTTTGCGCCAGTTTTTCAAGTTTGTCGCGATGCTCGGTAAGCAGCTTCTTTGTCCGTTCGTAGTTCTTCTCAATGATACTGTGTACAGCCGCGTCGATCCGCTCGGATGTCTGCTCAGAATATTTCTTGTTGAACCCAAAACTGTTGTCCGGATTCTTCGAATCTTTGAGAGAGATATAGCCCAATTCATCACTCATGCCATATTCGGCCACCATTGCGAAGGCCATATTGGTAATGCGCTCCAGGTCATTCTGGGCTCCGGTCGATATGCGACCGAAGGTGATCTCCTCGGCCACCCTGCCGCCAAGCAGCGCACAGATTTTGTCGTCCAGCTCTTCGGTGGTCATCAGAAAACGGTCTTCCAGCGGGGTTTGCAGGGTGTAGCCCAACGCGGCCAGTCCACGGGGCACGATGCTCACTTTAAGAACCGGATCGGTATGCTGCAAGTACCACCCCACGATCGCATGGCCCGATTCGTGGTAGGCCACTATTTTCCGCTCACGGGGACTGATCAGTTTGTTCTTTTTCTCCAGACCGGCGATCACCCGTTCGATCGAATCCTGGAAATCCTCCATCTCGATAAAGTCCTTGCCCCGGCGTGCCGCCATCAGGGCCGCCTCGTTGCAAAGGTTGGCCAGCTCGGCCCCGGCAAATCCGGGCGTTTGCGAGGCCAGCAGCTTGAGATCTATATTATCCGAAAGTTTCAGGTTACGGGTATGCACCTCCAGTACACGGACTCTTCCGTTGAGGTCCGGCTTGTCGATAAGGATCTGCCGATCAAAACGGCCCGGACGCAGCAACGCTGAATCCAGAATATCAGGGCGGTTGGTGGCGGCCATGATAATTACACCCTTGTCGGTATTGAAACCGTCCATCTCGTTGAGCAGCTGGTTGAGGGTGTTTTCCCGTTCGTCATTCGAGCCCATCATCATGCCCCGCCCGCGGCTGCGGCCGATCGCATCGATCTCGTCGATGAATATGATGCATGGAGCTTTTTCCTTGGCCTGCTTGAACAGATCCCGCACCCGGGCGGCACCGACCCCCACGAACATCTCCACGAAGTCGGATCCGCTCAGACTGAAAAAGGGAACATCCGCTTCACCGGCGGTGGCTTTTGCCAGCAGGGTCTTTCCGGTACCCGGAGGGCCGACCAGCAGCACCCCTTTGGGAAGCTTGCCCCCCAGCTTGGTAAATTTCTTGGGATTCTTTAAAAACTCCACGACCTCCTCAACCTCGGCTTTCGCTTCGGTCAGACCGGCCACATCCCTGAAAGAGACCTTGTTATCCTTTTGCTTGTCGTACAGCGAGGCTTTGTTCTTGCCGATATTGAGTACCTGTTGTCCCGGATTCATCCGGCGGAAAATGAAGATCCAAAACAGGATCACCAGGCCGATCGGTATCAGCCAGATGAGAATCCCGCTGAACCAGTCCTCCTCCATCTGCACATCATATTCGACATTGTTGGCATCCAACACCGGGCGGATCTCATCCCCTTCCAGCATGGTAGTACGGAAGCGGTTGGGGGCTTCACTGCCTCCGGTCAACTGCCACTGTTCCGATTCGGCCTGCGGCTGGATAACTCCCTCTTCAAACGCTTTCTGGGTATAGGAACCGGTGATATGGGCCCCGTTCTTGATAACGATCTCATCTACAAATCCTTTCTCGACATACTCCAGGAAGGTGCTGTACTTGATTCGGTTCGATTCCTCCGAATTCATGAAATACACCTGGATTCCCACCAGTACCAGCAGAAGAACAATATATATCCATATAGGAAAACGGGGTGTGTTGCCTCCTTTGTCTTTGCCCTCCTGTGGGGGTATCTGCTTCTTCTGTTTGTTGTTTTTATCCGCCATCTATTTATTTAAATCCTATTCTTCAGATCTGTAATGATCAATATACAGGTTTTATTCTTATTCTGCGATGATACCGGGCACAGCGATCAACGGGATGAACAGACCACTATGTTTAGGCTAATTCCGGAACATTTCAATTAGAAAGTATTAAACGTACCGTTAGACGGTTTATTGGGGCAAAAGGTTCATTCCAATGTAATCTATTCCTGCTCCTCGTCAAAACGTATCTCGCCACCGGTAGGCGGCTGCATGGCGTAACCCTCCTCCTCGGGAACGATTTTCCCGATCACCACGAAATCATTGAACGCCTCGGCAAACGGCTCCACCTTCTCCTCCGGAAGCGTGAAGAGCATCTCATAATCCTCGCCCCCGTAGAGGGCGTATTTATCCACATCCTCCTTGATTTCGTCGGCCACCTGTCGGGTCTCAATGGCCACCGGCAGAGCTGCACCGTATATCCGGGCCCCGACACCGGACGCCCTGATCAGTTGTTCCAGGTCGTTCACCACCCCTTTCGACAGATCAATCATCGATGTGGGCAGGATCTCCTGCTCGGAAAACGCCTTAACTACATCCTTGCGGGCCACCGGTACCAGCTGCCTCTTCACCACATACTCGTAATCGCCCAGGTCCGGCTGAAACTGTTCATTTTGATGCTCCTCCCAGAAACTTTTTTCGCGCATCAGGATGCGAAGACCTGCCATCGCCCCACCGAGATCCCCGGTCACACAGATCGCATCATCCACCTTTGCCCCCTTGCGGTAGGTCAGCCGTTTTTTCTGCACACGTCCGTAGGCCGTTACCGATACCGAAAGAATATTGTGGGAGGCGGTCAGGTCGCCGCCGGCCAGCTGCACACCGAAATCATTGCCGGCCGCATCGATCCCCTTGTAGATCTGCTTGACCATCCCCACGGACAGTTTGTTGGGCAGTCCCAGATTGATCAGCATCGCCTCGGGCTTCCCGTTCATCGCCAGCAGGTCACTGACCGCCGCAGATACGCTCTTGTAGCCCAGATGGTGTAGAGGGGTGTAGGTGAGGTCAAAGTCGATCCCCTCCAGGAAGGTCTCCGAGGTGAGCAAGCCGGCCCGATCGCCGGTTTCATCGATCACAGCCGCATCATCTCCCACCCCACTGATGACCGCATCGCTGCTGTAGGAACAGAGTTCGGTAATCTGCTCGATGAGCGATGTACGGCCTACGGACTCAATACTGGTAAATGATTGCTCATCCATTGGCAATTTGGCCCGGTGCTGTAAAATAAAAAAGGCAGGTACGTTGTATGTACACTGCCTTTAACTTTAATTGGACGATTCTTTTACATCTCGCGCTTCGACGAGTAGTTGATCCGGAGCGTGCCGGCCTTACGCAGCTCCTGCTGTACATCGGTTACGACGCCGGTGTTCGAATCGGAATCTACACGAAGCGATACGATCAGTTTGGGTTGCTCCATCAGCTTGTCGTACATGATCTTCCGGATCGCTCCCAGGTCATCGATAAGTGAGTCATCGATCTGGATCTTGGTATCACCGAGGCGGTTTCCCGAGAGTTTCTGCGGACCGATGTAGATATAGCTGACCAAGCGTTTCTGTTCGATCTTCTCAATATTTTCGGCCCGCGGGTAATCGACCTGTACTTTTAGGGTAACCTCGCGAAGTACGGTGGTAACCATGAAGAAAATCAGCAGCATGAATACGATATCGGGCATCGCCGCTGTGGGTATTTCCTGTTTGGTCTGGGCTGATTTTTTCTGAAAATGTGCCATAGCTTTATCTCCTTATCCTTAGCCTTCCGGCTCAGCTATTGAAATTTTCTTGGGATACAACTCCTTTATTTTCTGCTGAGCATCGCTTTCATCCTCA
>JAWVYR010000135.1:0-7033 GCA_033722635.1 Balneolaceae bacterium
GTTCATCGAACTGGCTAACAACACCATTCAGCAGCTGGCTCTGCGTAAAGAAGAGCAACCCCCCAGCGAGAAAATCGACATCAAGTTCAAGCCCTGACCCGGGATTCCGGTTACCGCTCTGTGACGCCTCTCAGAAAATGCCAGATGGTAAGGGCCGCCAACCGCACCGTCTGGTCATCGCGGTCGTGTACCGGGTTCGTTTCCACCAGGTCGAATGAGTGTACCTTGTTCGACCTCCCGGCCAGCCATGCGGCCTCCAGCCAAAAACGATGGTGAAACCCGTTTGTGCAGGGGGCACTCACCCCGGGAGCGAATGACTGGTCCACCGCATCTATATCGAAGGAGACCATCAGACGATCGGTGTCAGCATCATCCAGCAGTTCCGATACCAGTGATTCGTCGGTTTCACCGTAGAAGTAGCAATCCCCTCCGTTTTCTTTTATGTAGTCGAGGTGTCCTTTTGCCACCGATTGGGGCTGCAGTCCAGCCACGGTATATTTTTTGCAATAGCCGCCGGGATGCTCAATCGCCTGCCGAAAAGGAGATCCTGAGTGTGATTTTCCCTTGTCGGTCTGGCGAACATCGGTATGGGCATCGATATTCAGAATCGTCGTCTCCATATCCGCTTCCGCATATCCCAGAAAGTGTCCGTATGCCGTTTCATGACCCCCGCCGATGATCACGGGAATGGTACCGCCTTCCAGCAACCGGCCTGTGATTTCGCCCAGCTTCTCCTGTGCCTCTTCAAGATGGACGGTATTGCTGATATTGCCCAGATCCACGGTCCTTTTTATCAAAGAGACGAATGAGTCGAACTGGCCAGCGGGCGGAGTCATCCTGTACAGCTGTTTCCGTATATTGTTGGGAGCCTGTGCTGCTCCCGGCCGGCCGTTGTTTCTGCGAACCCCCTCATCGCTCGGAAATCCTACGAGGGCGACCCTCGGGGTATCCCCTTTCCCCACGTCCATCCCCATCACCTGCCCCAAACGCGGATCATCGGACGCGGTCACCGGTACTTCAACATTGGATGGTATCAGTTCTGGCATCTCGGCACGTATCTGTTCTCATTACTCCCGTGAATGCAGCGCCACCCTGTTTCCTTCGGTATCAATAAACAGGGCAAAATACCCGATATCCTCCTGTATATGGGTCTTGGCCAGCAGCACCTCCCCGCCGGCATCCTCAATACGGTTCAAAACGGTGTTGAGATCATTACCTCCATTGAGATAGATCAACGCTCCTTCCCGGCTGGGCACGTAGTCCTCACCCTGGCAGATAGCGCCCCCTACCCGATCCGGCTGCTGTTCATACAGAAAAAAACCCATTTTAACCTTCCCCATCTGCGCTTCCGGCATCTCGAAATCATAGATCGTGCTGTAAAACGTTTTAGCCCGTTCAAAATCAACAACGGGAATCTCGAACCAGTTTATTGAATTCTTTAACATTTCCATGATTCAACCCTCGAAAATTTTGTGACTGTTGCAGGTACCAACTATACCTACCCCATTATAGAAGATCACGTGATCTTTTCCCAACCCTGTATTTTTCCCCTCCCTTAAGGAGATCGACCTGCCTAACGTCATCTGACCGGCCCGGAATGTAGGTGCAGTGCCTACACTATTTAGCGTATAATCCTCATGCCCCAGGCTTGTAAAGCAGGATATTTTGTCCTCAAAGCCATTTAGATGATTAGCTGATCACTGTTTTGAAAATGTTTAAAAAACTATTCGACACTGCCGGACACTGCAGTTCGCTGTGGATTCGGGTTTCACCAATCGGCTGTACAAGAATTTATAGTCAAAGCATTTTGAAATATGACTTGAACACCATGCAATATCTAAAACATTAAACGTACCTATGGAGGATTATCATGAACTGTATTAATATTCGTGACGGCTGCAGAATCATCACCGGAGCTGCAGTTGCCTTTATTTTCGCCGTAACCACAGCTCTCGGCCAGAACGGCCATGTGATGAGCGGGGTCGGCGCAATCGACCAATCGATGTCCGGGGCCGGTTCGGTTTCCCTGCCCCTCGATGGCATCAGCGCACTCTATGCCAATCCGGCCGGAATCGCCGGGATGGATGGGATAACGCTGGATATCAGCCTGCAGATCATGCAGCCGAACGGGACTATTTACTCTTCGGTTCAACAGAACGCATTCGGTCCCAATTTTCCCAACAACACGATTACGGGGTCCACGGAAAGCGAGGCCGGACTGTTTCCCATCCCGGCACTCGGTTTTGTTTACGCTCCCGAACAATCAAGATGGGTATTCGGATTCAGTGCATTCGGAGTCGGGGGTTTCGGCGTGGATTACGAGATGACGCCAACCAACCCGATCACCACGCCCCAGGCGCCCAACGGTTTTGGCTTCGGAGCGATCCCATCGGAATTTCAGCTGCTGCAGATCGCACCCACGGTCGCCTTCAGGATCAATGACCATATAGCGATCGGGGCTTCCCCGATACTGAACCGTTCTTCGTTGGAGGTCAACCCCTTCCCGGCAGCCCCTCCGGATGATGCCAATAACGATGGTTTCTTCACCTATCCCAACGGTCCGCAGACATCGGCCTGGGGCACCGGCTATTCGGTGGGACTGATTTTCAGGGATATCGAGTCGTTCCATATCGGAATCTCCTATAAAAGTGTACAGAAGTTTGAAGATCTCGAGTTCAGCTCAACGGACGAAGTCGGAAATCCCCGCAATTTTGACTTCAACCTGGATTATCCGTCTATATTCACGATCGGGACCAGCTACACCGGTTTCAACAAAGTGCTGCTGGCTGCAGATATAAAATATATCGATTTCGGCCGGACCGACGGCTTCAAACTGCGCGGATACGATCAAAACGGAGCAGTTATGGGATTCGGATGGAACAGCATTTACGTCTACTCCGCAGGATTGCAGTATGATCTTACCGATCGGCTTCCGGTTCGATTCGGATACTCCTACAATCCCTGCCCGATGGACCACGATGACTCGTTCTTCAATGTATCGGCGCCAGCCATCATCGAACATCATCTAAGTACCGGTTTATCCTATGATTTCAGCAACCGGATCAGGCTCAACCTGGCATTTCAGTATGGTTTGAAAAACAGCACCGAGGGCCAGTGGGTCGGACCCACAGGCGAGATGACGGGTACCATGGTAAAGAACGAATTATCGACCATGCTCTTTATCGCCGGCGTCAATATAGGCTTCTGACCCCGACTGATTGAGAGTGAATACCGTCTACTTCGGCAGGGGTTGCTCTCCGCTTCTTACGGGTGGAGAGTCCCCGGCTGAAGAATCGATTCCTCTTGACCTCCCAAGTCTTCTGTCCGTCTGACCCTGTGAGCCGGATGATGGAACCAATCTTCAGCCGATCTATTTCTGCATCATATCCTGACGACCAGCAAATACGGCTGCCCATCCCGGGAGAATTCCGTTGTTGAATAAAAATTTCAAGCGGCAGTACCGGCAGGCTTTGGCAAAGGGAAATTTCAAATGCCGGGCTGCAATCGAGTGATATTCAGGGGGAGATCCCGAAAACCCGTTCGCCCTCTACAAAGGTCTGCATGCAGCTGTCGGGGCGATAGTGATAGAGCCAGAAATCGGGATCTGGGGCATCGATGACGGCCAAATCCGCCCTTTTTCCCACTTCAATGGATCCCGTGTGCATATCACGGCGAATCGCTCTCGCTGCATTGAGGGTGGCCCCCTTCAGCGCTTCAGCCGGGGTCAGGCCGCCGAGGTTGCAGGCCAGCATCATCGCCAGCGGCAGGTCGTAGCTGGGCGCGGAGCCGGGATTGAAGTCGGTTGCCACAGCTACCGCTACCCCACCATCGATCAGCTTACGACAACGCAATGGGGCTTCCTGGGTATAGAGAGCGGCCAACGGCAGGTGAACCCCGACTACCCCGGCCTCCGACATGGCGGAGATTCCTTCGTCAGTGATCTGTTCAAGGTGGTCGGCACTCGCTGCTTCAACTTCTGCTGCCAGCTCTGCGCCGCCGCATGAGGTAAGCTGGTCGGCGTGCACTTTGGGAACCATACCAGCGGCCTGGCCGGTGACCAGGATGCGGCGTGCTTCATCCACCGTGAAAGCCGTATCCTCCACAAAGACATCACAGAAATCAGCCAGGTTGTCCGCTGCCACCGCCGGAATCATTTCATCGATGATCAGCCGGATATATCCCTCGCGGTTATCCTTGAATTCCGGGGGAATGGTATGGGCTCCCAGGAATGTGGATACCACCTGCTGATGTTTCTCGGTGTCGAGCTTTTGGTATACCTGAAGGGTTTTTAGCTCATCTTCCAGTGAGAGGCCGTAGCCGCTTTTGCATTCCACCGTGGTGATTCCCAGCTTCAGCATCCCATCCAGAAATCCGGAGGCCTTCTCAAAAAGCTCCTCTTCCCCAGCGGCCCGCGTGGCTCGAACCGTTGATAGAATGCCCCCTCCTGATCTGGCGATCTGCAGGTAGCTTTCTCCCTTCAGCCTTCGGCTGTACTCGTCGGAACGCCATCCTCCGAAGACCAGGTGAGTATGGCAGTCGACCAGGCCGGGAACCACGAGTTTCCCATCGGCATCAAACGATGTATGATCAGCGAAGCGCTCCGGCAGGTCTGCCTCTTCTCCTACCCAGGCGATCTGCCTTTCTTCCCAGGCCACGGCTGCATTGCGAATCGGGTGTACCTCCCCCTGGTCGCCTTTATCTCGGCAGGTGGCAAGGAAGCCTATGTTTTTGAGTACGGGCATCGATCCCAATCTAATTAAATTAGAAGTAGTAGATACAGCAGCTGTTTGTATTCTCCAGCTCCGGATCCATCACTGGATGGCGAAGGGGTGTTCGAAGCAAAATGTCTTTTTTTCTTTCTAATAACTTCTGCATTCTAATGAGGAATTTTTACATCTCACTCGCGCCTTACTACCGTTATCTCAACTCACCAAGCTCCGATTCCACCCCGGTCACCATCGCACGGCTCTGAAGGATCCGCAGTGCCTTGTTGATATCCCCCTTGAAAAAATGGTCGGTGGCCGCGTGCGGTATTTCCGAACGTACAAACTCATGGGCGATCTCGACACCCCGCCCCGGCCTCATGGGCTTTCGAAAATCGAGCGCCTGGGCTGCAGTAAAGAGTTCGATCGCCAATACCTGTTCCACATTTTCAAACACCTCCAGCAGGTGCAGGGCGCTGATGCTACCCATGCTCACATGATCTTCCTGGCCCAAGCTGGTTGGAATAGAATCAACCGAAGAGGGATGGCATAATACCTTGTTTTCCGATACCAGCGCTGCCGCCGTGTATTGCGGTATCATAAAACCGGAATTGATTCCGGTCTCCTCCATCAGCAGTTCCGGCAGCCCGTCGTGCCCCTCCAGCAACAGGTAGGTTCGCCGCTCCGATATGCCGGCCAGTTCCGCCAGGGCGATCTTCGCGTAATCCAACGCCAGGGCCAGAGGCTGACCGTGAAAGTTACCCGCGCTGATGATATCGCCATTCAAAAAAACCAGCGGATTGTCGGTCACCGAATTGATCTCCGTCTCGATCATCTGGCTGCTATGGTGAAGTGCATCACGGCTGGCTCCATGCACCTGGGGAATGCAGCGCAGGCAGTAGGGGTCCTGCACCTTGCCGCAATTGCGGTGCGATTCCAGAATCTCGCTTTCCTGCAGCAGTTTTCTGACGTTTTCCGCGGTCTCCTGTGCTCCCCCGAACGGCCTGAGCCGATGAACCCGTTCATCGAACGGCTTATTACTGCCCTGCAGCGCTTCCAGGCTCATGGCTGCAATCAGGTCGGCAATTTTCAATAGGTGAACAGCTTTATTCAGTACATAAGCTCCATATCCGCTCATCTGCTGGGTACCGTTTATCAGGGACAATCCATCCTTGGGCTGCAGCTCGATCGGATCCAGGCCGTGTTCACTCAACACCTGATCGGCCGCGATGGTATCGCTGCCATCCTCATTCCAGAATGATCCCAGCCCAAGCAGCGGAAGCGACATGTGGGCCAGCGGGGCCAGGTCGCCGGAAGCCCCCACACTTCCCTTTTCGGGTATGGAGGGTATGAGATCATGATCGGAAAAATATATAAGCCGGTCGAAGGTTTTCTCGGAGATCCCGGAATTTCCCAATCCAAGTGAATGGATCTTCAGCTGAAGCATCAGCCGGGAGATATCCTTTGGGATGAGATCCCCCACTCCCACGGCATGGGAGAGAATAAGATTGCGCTGTAGCTGAGCAAGTTTCTCCTCACCAACCCGCTTGTTGGCCAGCGCTCCGAATCCAGTATTGATACCATAATAGGTTCGGTCCTCCTCCAAAGCACTTTCCACGATGGCCCGCGACTCCCGGATCTTGGTCTTGTCTTCACTCAGTTGGGATATGCTTTCCGACAGATCCCTGTAGATATTCCTCACCGTTAATTCCACGGAAAATGATACTATATTGCTGGTTCAATTCAGATATAAGATAGAAGAATCCCCGTTTCAACCCAACTATGGCTTTTAACAAGAGTGGTAATCGATGAATCGACAGAATGAGGAAAGCCAGTTGGGGAGACCGCTTTGACTATAGATTGATGAAAAAGTAATAGCCCATCAAACCCGAGGCTATCGCTTTGAGCAGGATATTGGAAAGCAGCCCCACAAAAGAACCAAATGCAGACTTTAGCGCCCGGTCGGATGATTGTCCGCCGACCAGCTCCCCAACGAAGGCCCCCAACAGCGGACCCATAACAATTCCGATGGGTGGAAAGAACATGCCGGCGACGAGCCCGATGACGGTACCCCATACGCCGTAGGCGGATCCCCCGAATTTCTTGGTCCCGTATGCAGGGATAATATTGTCCAGCAGCATAACGGCCACGACGATAATCGCCCAAACGACAAGAAAAGATAGGGTGAAAGGTGCGCTGCCTGTAAACTGTAATAGAAGAAGTCCTACATAGCTCAGCGAGGGGCCCGGAAGCATCGGCAAAAACGAACCGACAAACCCGGCAACCATCAGCAGCCCACCGATAATGATCAGGATTATATCCATGTTTGA
>JAWVYR010000136.1:0-6979 GCA_033722635.1 Balneolaceae bacterium
AGGGCAGTGCCAGCCGACCGGGTTGGGGTCGCGGTATACATATGCATGGTTTCGGCGAAGAATTGAAGAAAAAGCTAAGGGATCCCGGGATATGGGGCATGAGTCTGACCGGGTTCGGTGAGATCCTTCCGAACCGCGAAAACCATGCAAAACTGAGTGAAAGTGAGACCGACGAATGGGATATGCCCCTGCTGGAGATCCATATGGAGATGAGAGAAAATGAACATAATATGAGGCAGGATATGGCCGATTCAGCTGCGGAAATGCTAGAGGCGGCCGGCGGTAAAAACGTAAGGCCCTTTTACGACGAATACCAGCCGGGAGAGGGTATCCATGAAATGGGTACAGCGCGCATGGGCCGTGATCCGAAGAGCTCGGTGTTGAATGCGCACAACCAGGCACACGATGTGCCCAACCTGTTTGTGACCGACGGGGCCTGCATGACCTCGGCGGCTAATCAGAACCCGTCGTTGACCTACATGGCCCTGACAGCCCGGGCGGTGGATTATGCAGTCGAAGAAATGAAAAGAGGAAATATCTAGCGAGGAAATTATGAACCGACGTGAAGCATTGAAACGCATGGCATTTTTGACCGGCGGCGCATTGTCGCTATCCACGGCGTCTGCCATCATGGGTGGATGCAAGGTGATGCCGGGCGATACCTTCAAACCACAGACCCTCTCACCCGAGCAGAATAAGATGGTCACTGTCATTTCGGAGCTTATCATCCCGGAAACCGATACACCCGGAGCCACCGAGGCCGGGGTTAACCGGTTTATCGACAAGATGCTCACCGACTGGAATACGAAAGAGGAGCGCGACCATTTTCTCAAAGGTCTGACAGGCGTAAACCAGGTCAGCAACAACGACTACGGCAAAAAGTTTTTGGATCTGAATAAACAGCAACAGGTGGAGCTCCTGGGGAAACTGGAGGAGATGGCGATAACCGAGAAGACCGACGGCAATACCGTGGAGATGAAACCTTTTTTCAGCCAGATAAAGGAGTACACCATCGTCGGGTACTACACCTCCGAGATTGGGGCCTCCGTGGAGCTGAAATATAATCATGTGGCCGGATACTACGACGGATGTATCCCCTATAGCGAGGTGGGTCGCTGCTGGACATCCTGATCTGACTGCGCCAATCACCACAACCATTCCATGAAAAGACGCCAATTTATATCAAAATTGGTTTACGGTTCCGCCGGTATCGGATTGACCGGATGGCTGCCAGCTGCTCATCAAAGACACCTGCAATCTGCCGACCCTTTTTCGCTAAACTACGCCCCCCACTTTGGTCTGTTCGATTCCATGGCGGGATCCGACCTTACAGATCAGCTGAGGTTCATTGCAGACCAGGGCTTCCGGTCACTTGAAGATAATACCATGCGATCCCGCCCGGTGTCGGAACAGAAGAAAATTGCCCGTGAGATGCAGCGGCTGGAATTGCAGATGGGGGTTTTTGTGGCCCACACCATCGGATGGGACACCCCCAATTTGACCAGTGGCGATGGCGTAAAGCATCAGCAATTCCTTAAAGAGATTGAATCATCCGTAGAATTGGCAAAAAGGGTAAATGCTACCTGGATGACCGTGGTTCCTGGACGGAGAGATCGCAGGCTGGCATTTGAATACCAGACCGCCAATGTGATAGAAATACTAAAGCGGGCCTCCGCTATACTGGAACCCCATAGGCTGGTAATGGTACTGGAACCGTTAAACACGCTGCATGACCATCCCGGACAATTTCTAACCGAAATTCCCCAAGCCTATGAGATCTGCAAGGCGGTGGACAGTCCCTCCTGTAAAATACTGTTCGATATCTACCATCAACAGATCACCGAAGGTAACCTCACACCCAATATCGACTACGCCTGGGATGAAATCGCCTACTTCCAGGTGGGAGATCATCCGGGCAGAAATGAACCTACTACCGGAGAGATCAACTATCCCTTTATCTTTCAGCACCTTATGGACAAGGGTTATGACGGCATTATCGGTATGGAACACGGGGTTTCCGGGCAGGGT
This sequence comes from Balneolaceae bacterium, assembly GCA_033722635.1. Classification (GTDB taxonomy): domain Bacteria; phylum Bacteroidota; class Rhodothermia; order Balneolales; family Balneolaceae; genus JAWVYR01. Next base: position 2,029 of record JAWVYR010000136.1, read on the forward strand.
GTTGACGGCGAGGAAGCGTTGATCGAAGCCTACCGGTTCTGTGACCCGCAGTGAAGAATATTTTGGTGCAGGTTGAACACCTCCCGTCCGCTCTGCGGCAGCCACCCTCCTCGAGGAGGGACCTCTTTTTTTTAAAAAAATCAGACGCCCTTCGGAAACAGCGTTTTTGCCTCCAGTTGAGTACTTGACCTTTACCCATCCGGAAGAAGGAGAAGAATTGGTCTCCCCTCCAGGGGAGTACCCCGGCTTGCCGGGGGGAGGGGTGTCTCTTTAACTCAAAACACAGGTTGAAGGTTGGGTGTGGTATTCAACATAAATTTACTCCAAGAGATAACAACCCGAATGCGTCCCACCTTTCCTTTGAGAGCCCGCCGTTAATCCAGCGACTTGATCTTGATATTCCGGAACATCACCCGATCACCGTGATCCTGCAGCCCGATATGGCCTTCACGCATATCGCCGAAAGCAGGGTGGTTTCTGAATTTGCTGTTGCGGACCATTTCATACCATTCAGGGGTCCACCGCTCATATTCCACCACCTTCTCTCCGTTGAGCCAGTGTTCCACCCGTGAATCTTCGATTACGATCTTTGCCTCATTCCATTTACCGTGTCCCCGAAATGTCTGTGGATCGGCCGGAATAATATCATATAATGATGCTGCTTTATGGTTCCCGTTTTTCCCTGCCTCGGCATCCGGATGATGCTTGTTGTCCAGGAGTTGATACTCGGGGGCCGACCAGTGTATCGATTGTGTGGGCTGTTCCAGGGCATGATAAAAAATTCCGCTGTTCCCCCCCTTTGTTACTTTCCACTCCACCTTGAAAATCAGGTTACCGTATTTCTCCCTGGTGATGATATCGCCCCCGCCTCCATCAGCCTGAACGATCAACAATCCATCCTCTACCGTCCAGCCCTTTTCAGGAAACTGATCCTTGTTATACCCTCTCCAGTGTTCGGTGGATGAACCGTCAAACAGCAGTTCCCATCCTTCTTCTTTCTCCTGGTCTGTGAGTTGATTTACCGGTTGTGCCTGGCTCATAGCTGCGGTGAATGCAATAATTATTACAAGTAACAGGGTTGGTTCAAAAATCCTCATCATGGCGACAGCTCCTTGGTTTTGTCTAAAAAATCGTTAATGCTACATTCGATCAGTCGTAGCTGACTCCTATATGTTTAAGGGCCTTTTCGGGACACCCGTTCCAATTGGTGGCCCGGTTACCCAGATACTGGATATCCTCTATGCCGATCTTGCTGCTCCAGAATCCCGAAGCGGTTAAATCCCGCATCCGATTGAAAAACCGAACACCGGGCAGCATCTCGCTGCTCGCCTGTTCGGGGTAGGCAATCTCATCGAGCATCTCTCGGCGTTCCTGCTCGCTGCAATCGATAAAGCTGTTCCCAAAAAGCCTGTTGCATTGCGCATCCAGCCACTGCAGACCGCCCCGCATCGGCGTCTGGATTTCCGGGCGGTCCAGCATCATGAAATCAATAAAATCCGGCACCCCGGCCTGCTCCGCATTTCCGGAACGATCATCGGCAGGGATGATCATGTTGGCCAGCACCCTTACCGTTTCATACTCATGATCGGTGAAGAACTGCGTTTTCCATTTCTCCAGCTCTTTTGCAGAGAGCTTCCCCCCGAACGGCTGTTCCGGAGCCGGGTCACAGGCGGTTATCAGATATCCTCCGGCCAGCGTGCCGAGTGAAAGGGTCTTGATCGCCTCCCTTCGGGAGATCTTCTTCTTGTCCGTACTCATTACAAGTTACCTTTGTTTTTCTGATCTACGATATATTCGGAAGCCCGCATCGACAGGGCCAGGATGGTCCAGGTCGGATTCTTGTGCGGCTGGGAAACAAAGGGACCGCCATCCACCACAAACAGATTATTCACATCGTGTGCCTGGCAGTTTTTGTTCAACACAGAAGAATCCGGGTTGTTACCCATGCGGGTCACGCCCACCTCGTGGATGATCTGCCCCGGGGCGGTAATGCCATATCCATCCTCTTTTCCGGGTTTATCCCAAAGCGGCACCCCTCCCAATTCGTCTATAATCTGCTCGAAGGTATCCTGCATGTGCTTGACCTGGAGATATTCATGCTCGCTCCAGTTGTAGTGAAAACGCAGCACCGGGATGCCCCACTCATCGACCACGTCCGGGTCGATCTCGCAGTAGTTGTCCTCATAGGCGATTCCTTCACCGCGCCCGGAGAATCCCACGATCGATCCGTAGAAGCGCCGGTAATCCTCTTTAAGCTGTTGTCCGTATCCGCCGCCTCCGGTCGGCCGATCCTGGAAAAGGGCGTTGTAATTTTGAATTCCGCCCATAAAGCCGTAGGCCGGCATCCCCCGTCCTCCCCACAGCTCCACGTGATATCCGCGGGGAAAATCCAGCTTGCGGTTGTCCAGCCACCAGGGGATGTAGAGATGCATCCCTCCGACCCCATCCTCGTTGTGGGCGGGCGTGTCCATAAGCTGGGGAAATACCCCTGCCATGGAGGTGCCGGTGGTATCCATCAGGTATTTGCCGACCATACCGCTCGAGTTGGCCATCCCATCGGGGAAATTGGAAGATTTGGAGTTGAGCAGCAGCCGAGCCGATTCACAGGCACTGGCCGCAAGCACCACGACATTTGCGCGTACCCTGTATTCCCGCCGGTCTTTTTTGTTGATGTAGGAAACACCGGTAGCCGTACCATCCTTCTCGGTAACCTCGCGAACCATCGCGTGATTGATGATCTCCAGGTTACCGGTACGTTGAGCGGGAGGAAGCAATACGGAAGGAGTAGAAAAATTGGAATGGGTCGAACAGCTGCGGTTGCACTGTCCACAGTAATGGCAAGCCGGACGGCCATTCAACGGCTCGGTAATAATCGAAAGCCTGGAAGGAATCACCGGTATATCCAGCTTCTCGCACCCATCCCTGACAAAGAGTTCATAGCAGCGCGGGCGAGGTGGCTTCATGAAGATACCGTCCGGTTCATTATACATTCCCTCGTTGGTGCCGAAGATTCCAACCATGCGGTCCAGTCGGTCGTAATAGGGCTTGATCTCCTCGTAGCTGATGGGCCAATCTTCTCCCAGCCCATCCTTGCTTTTGCCCTTGAAGTCATCGGGACCAAAACGAAGGGATATCCGGCCCCAGTGATTGGTACGGCCACCCAGCATGCGGCCCCGGAACCACCGGAAATCGGTATCCCCTACCGTAGTATAAGGCTCACCGTCGATATCCCAGCCGCCGAAACAGGCATCGAATTCGCCGAACGGTTTCTCCTCGGTTGAAGCGCCGCGCCTCGGCGACTCATACGGCCAGTCGAACATGGTATATTCCTCCGAGTCGAACCAGGGACCTGCCTCCAGCATCAATACATCGGCGCCCGCCTCGCAGAGCACTTTTGCCGCCATCCCGCCGCCGGCTCCTGAACCGACGATACAGACATCATAAACTTTTGAAGAATTCTTGATCTGCATCCGCCTTAGTTCGAATTGGTTATCGATTGGCCCTCGCGTATCAGCAGCTGCTTGGTTGCCCTTATTCCCTCTTTCTCACTCAGACCCTCGCCCTCATACTCGATACCGATATACCCGGTATACCCGGCCTTTTCAACGATTTTTAGCATTCGGGCGAAATCGATGGTGGTTTCATCGCCCCGGTCATCGAAGGCATGGCTTTTGGCGCTCACGCCTTTCGCGTAGGGCATCAACTGACGGACCCCTTTATAGCGGTCGTACTGTTCTACACATTCCCCCTCCCATCGTTCTCCACTTTTACGGCGGATACAGAAATTACCGAAATCGGGAAGGGTACCACAATTTTCCCTCTCCACCTGTGCCATCACATCGGTAAGCCAACGGGCATCGGATGAGTAGCCTCCGTGGTTTTCCACAAGCACATCGATGCCGTAATCTTCTGCAAATTCCGACAACATACCCAGGCTCTCCACAGCAGCCCTCTTTTGCTCAGAACGGGTTCCCTCCCCAAAAAGATTCACCCGGATGGAATGGCATCCCAGGTGCTCGGCTGCCTCCACCCATTTGTAATGATTTTCCACATATTTGGATCGTTGGGCGTCATCTGTACTGGCCAGATCCCCTTCATCATCCACCATGATCAGCAGCTGATCGACCCCGAGATCCCCGCATCGTGTGTTCATCTCATCCAGATAGGAGCGGTCTGTGGCTTTGTCCATGAAAAATTGATTCACATATTCCACAGCCCGGATGCCAAATTCCTTTTTGGCAATACGTGGGAAATCCAGATGATCTATTTTGCCCGTTTCCAAAGCCCGATGAAGCGACCACTGCGCCAGGGAGATGTTGAAAAACAATTCGTCGTCATTTGATTTCGGCCAATGAAGTGGAGATCCGGAAATAACGGTTGATCCGAAGAGAAGAGAAGTGTACTGCAAAAACTTTTTCCTGCTAATTTCCATACCGGTATTTCAGGTTAATGGGTAGACCTAAAATGCAAATTTTCGATTAGAATGCAACATATTTTGCTTCACTCTTTGTGCCATTCCGCAAAATCATGTCAACCGTTCTTGCTGTCGATAAATTGTATCAGAATGCAAAATAGATCCATTTCGATATGAAGTATTTCAACAATACCGGAACGGTCTCGATCGTGCGGTTATACATATTCCTTCTAAACATGGAAAAATTTTGCATTTATTGGCCGCATCACTTTTCAATCTCTCCTCTTTTTATTAAATACTAGGGGTACTTATTATTTTTTACTATAATTTAAGATAAAATAGTATTAATACTACTATGGAACAGCCCGAAACAGGCAGTCGCTGGAAGAGGAAACTGCTCACTTTTGTCTCCGCGTTTTTGTTTTTCGAAACCCTGACCGGTCTGTCGATCTATCTCCTCCCCTTTAGCGTGAGCAACCAGGTGATGGTATTGCTCCATACCATTATCGGCCTCCTGTTTATCATCCCCTATGGCAT
>JAWVYR010000137.1:0-6939 GCA_033722635.1 Balneolaceae bacterium
GCCAGGGCGATGATGGCGGTGGTAGCGAACAGTTTGGTGAAGGTATTTTTGAGTGATTTCATGATTGTACCCCTTGGTTTGAGAGTGATTTTTGTTGTAACGGTTATGCGTTTGCGTGTTAAAACATCCTTTAAGAGCTAATTTCGCGTATTTTACGCCTCGAAGACAAGAGTATCTCGAGGGTCATTTGTTACAAATAAAAATGGTGTCTATGATATTTAAACCGTACAAATTTATTTGTAACAAATTTCTATTTTAATTTAATAACGTTGGTTAACAGGTATATTCATCCTCGAATACAAGAGTATTTACATCCTCTCATGTTACATTATTTATTGTAAGTTAAATTTTTTTAAGAATCTAGAGATACTTGCATAAACTATAAATTAAAGCGGATTTCGGGTAAAATTGGATTGGTATAACACTGGAAATTTATTTATATCTTATATCGTAACAGATTTGATTCGACCACCGCTGATACTCTGATACTATTCGTTATATATAAATCGGGGTTTACAGACGTATAGTGTATCTCTAAAAAGAAAGCTTTATAAAGCCGTTAGCCCATTGAGTACCTCCAGATTAGATTATTCGGAATTAGTGACGGCCCTGAAGGAAAACAAGGAGGGCAAGGCCAGTGAATTGCTTCAGGAGCTTATCCCGCGGCTGAAGGATTATCTGAAGGTGACCATGAACGCCAGCGAGATGGATGCGGAGGAGTGCATCCATCAGGCTTTTCTGAATGTATACGAGCAGATCATTCAGGACAACATCCGCAAAAAGAAATATATCTTCAGCTACCTGTTGAGGGCCTGCCGGCACGAATATATACGGTACTCGAAGCACCAGCATCGATTCAACTACCCGATAGAGGATAATGAGGACCACCTGGTGCAACCGGCCTCACAGATTTCCAACCTGCTGGATGAAGAGCGCCAGAAAATTCTCGAAACCTGCCTGGAGGAACTCAAGGAGCAAAATCGGGAATTTATCGAGTATTTTATTGACAAGCCCGATACCACCACCAAGGAGGCCAGCAAACACTTCGACATTTCGGGGGCGAATGTGCGTACCAAAAAATCCCGCATCATCAGCCGTCTTCACCACTGTTTCAAACGAAAATGGGGGGAATAAACGCAATTACTTTCTATCCTGGATGTCCCTTCTACGCTTCAAAACTATCTTATTCTATTCATCCCGGACCTATCATTCCCAACCCCCCTCGGCAGGCTAACGTGCAGTTTTGATAGGTACGACCCGTTGATTGACGATCGCATACACGCGATCGTCCGGCTGCGGCTTAATTACATGGGTGCCGGTAAAGTGGCCAAAGGCGGGTAGAACACCCTGTTGCTTCCCAAAATAGAAACAGGGTAGCTTCATGGACTGGCGGGCTTTTCCTCTCAATTTCACCGCTGGATGAATATGGCCGCTTAGCAGGTAGTCCGCAAGGTCCTGTTCGCCGTTCAACTGTTGGAGGTCATGAATCATCAGAAACGGATCTGCCTTAAGTTTTTTAAACAAATTGATGCGGGAGGCATGATAAAAGGATTTTGGTAGGATATCATGGTTGCCCAAAACCAATGACAGCTCAAGCGGTAGATGTTTTTTCGCCAGCGGTCAAACTGATCCCATTCCCTGTTTTCCCCGCTGTGAAATAGGTCGCCCAGGATAACCAGGTGCTGAATGGCCAGCTGCTCTATCAGTTGATCCAGCTGTTCCAGGTTCGCTCTATTCACTGTTCCGGGCACCGGGATACCGTGTTTGCGGAAATGGCCGGATTTGCCGATATGCAGGTCGGCCACCAGCAACATCTTCTTTTTCTGCCAGTAAAGCGCACGCTGCGGCAGCAACCACAGCCGATTTCCCCTCAGATCCATTCTTCTGGCGTTTTCGATCATTGGATTGCTGCCTCTTTTTCCAACTGAACCTGCATGCGTTGAATGCGGTCGATCAGTTTTTCGGAGCTGAGCCGCTCCCGCAAGCGGTCTACCATGATGGGGAAAGCGAAAGGAGTGAATTTCCGAGTATGGTTCAGCGTAATCTTTTGTGATTGTATCTTATTCAGAGCCTTCCTCAGCCGCACCTCATCCAGTTGGTAGGCCAGGACTTCATCATAGGCCTGTTGCAGCAGCAGGTTCTCCGGTTCATACTCCGAGAACACATCAAAAAACAGCCCGGAGGAGGTCTGTAGATGGCGGCTGCTCTTGTACCGGCCGGGATACCCCGGGAAGATCAGCCCGGTTATCTGGCAGATATTCCTGAACCGGTGCCGGGCCAGCTCGGTATCGTTGAGACTGGAAAAGATATCCTCTATCAGGTTCCGGTCGGAAAAGAGCTCCTGTTTAAGGGCTTCTTCGATCGGTATCTCCTTGTCAGCCAAAAGTTCAAAGCCGTAATCGTTCATCGCGATCGAAAAGGTGATGGGGGTGATTCTTGATATGCGGTATGCAAGCAGGGCCGACATTCCCTCGTGCACATACCGTCCTTCAAATGGATAGAAAAACAGGTGGCATCCTTCCCGGGAGTAGGTTTTTTCGATCAGCAGCTCATCATCGTCCGGAAGCTTCGACCAACGCCCCTGGAGCTCCAGTATAGGTTGTATCGATTGCAGCTCCACATCGCCGGTATCGCCCTCGATCGCCTGATGCAGTTTTTGCCGCAACAATTTCGACATGTTGGAGGAAAGCGACATGCGTCCTCCCATCCAGCTGGGTACTTTCGCCTTGGTAGCCCCGGAACGGCGTACATAGGCGGTCAGCCCCTTGACCCGTATCAACTCCAGGCTCCGTCCCGAAAACCAAAAGGTATCACCCGGATTTAGCTTGCTGATGAACCATTCCTCCACACTGCCCAGGGTGGTACCTTTCATATATTTTACTTTCATCATAGTGTCGCTGGAAATGGTACCGATCGACATCCGGTGTCGCTGTGCGATCCTGCGGTCCTGCACCTTGTACAGTCCATCTTCTGGCACTACCTTGGTATATTCGTCGTAGCTGGAGAGAGTGCTGCCGCCGGTTTGTATGAACTGCAGGATCCAGCTCCATTCCCGTCTGTTGAGCGTCTGAAAAGCAAAGGTCTGTTTCACCTCATTGTAGATGGTATCGGGATCAAAACCGTCGGAGACCGCCAGGGTGATGAGGTACTGGATCAACACATCGTAGGGTTTCAAGACGGGATCCCGGTTTTCCAGCACGTTTTGGTCCACGGCCGCGGATTTCAGTGCGGCGGCCTCGATCAGCTCCAGGGCGTTGGTCGGCACGAAATAGATTCGGCTGACGGAACCGGGCTGGTGGCCACTTCGTCCTGCACGCTGTAGAAATCGCGCGACCCCCTTCGGACTGCCCACCTGCACCACCGTCTCGACGGGGGCAAAATCCACCCCCAGGTCCAGGCTGGAAGTGCAGACCACCGCTTTGAGGATTCCCTCATGCAACGATTGTTCGACCCATGAGCGGATCTTCCCGTTCAGCGAACCGTGATGCAGCGCGATAGTGCCAGCCAGATCCGGGCGGGCCTCGAGTAGTTTTTGGAACCAGATCTCTGCCTGTGAACGAGTATTGGTAAAGATCAGGGTGGAACGGCTGGCATCGATCACCGGAAGTACCTTGTGCAGCAGCCGGGTACCCAGGTGCCCCGACCAGGGGAAGGTCTCCACATCATCCGGAAGGATCGACTGTATCTCCAGTTTTTTTTCTATATCCGCTTTGATGGTCACCGCATCCAGCGCCCTTTTTTCATTACCGAGCAACACTTCGAGGGCCAATTCCAGGTTTCCGATGGTGGCGGAGATTCCCCAAACCTGCAGGTCGGGCTTCAATGCAGTCAGCCGGGAAAGCGCCAGTTCGGTTTGGGTGCCCCGTTTCGATCCGAGTAATTCATGCCATTCGTCCACCACCACCGCCTCGAGTTGATCAAAATAGTTCGGGTAGCCTTCCTGGGCCATCATCACATGCATGCTTTCCGGCGTGGTGATCAGCACTTCCGGCATCTGCTCTTTCAGTTTCTTTTTCTGTTTTGCCGAAATATCGCCGGTTCTGCGCGCAATCTCCCAGGGCAGTTCCAGATCATCGGCCACCCGCTGCAGGGCCTGCTCGATATCTCGCGCCAGGGCTCGGAGCGGAGTGATCCACAGCAGCCGGAGCCCATTGTCGGCCAGCTCCCGGTAGGTCTGCGGATGTTGATCGATCCACCGCATCAACAGCGGCATATAAAGGGCGTAGGTTTTTCCGCTGCCGGTGGGCGCATTCAACAAACCGTTTTTTCCATCACGGAACGCCTGCCAAACATCCCGCTGGTAGGAGAAGGGTGTCCAGCAACGGTGACTGAACCAGTTTTCAATAAGGGTTTGGCCGTCCGGCATTTCAGGCAGATCAACGGTAAATTAGAAGTGAACAGGCGGAAAAATAAAAACTATCAACGTAAAATCAGGATGAAAATTAGGATTCTCTTGATTCTATCTTTAAAAACCTTAAAATAGAGTTCGGAATAATGTCAACCAATTGAAAGGTCAGCTATGTGGCTCAATATAAAGTCGTTCGAGGAGTATAAAGAGGTCTACAACAAGAGTGAGAAAAACCCGGAGGAATTCTGGGAGCATGAGGCCGGAACCTTCTACTGGCGGAAACATTGGGACGAGACCCGCTCGGGGAGTTTCGAAGAGGGTAACGTCAAATGGTTTGAGGGTGGGAAACTCAATATCACCGAAAATTGCCTGGACCGCCACCTCAATACCATCGGCCACAAAGCTGCTTTTATTTTTGAACCCAATCATCCCGATTCCTTCCGCCGTACTATCACCTTCCGGCAGCTGCATGAAGATGTCTGCCGCTTTGCCAATGTGCTGGAGGAGATGGGCATCGAGAAGGGCGACCGGGTGGCGATCTATATGGCAATGACTCCCGAGCTGGCGATTTCGGCGCTGGCCTGTGCCCGCATCGGGGCCGTTCACTCCATCGTCTTTGCCGGTTTTTCGGCCCAGTCGCTGGCAGAACGGATCCAGGATTGCGAGGCAAAACTGCTGATCACCAACGACGGGCTGCGGCGCGGCGACAAGCATGTGCCGTTGAAGGATATCTGTGATGAAGCATTGGAGGAATGTCCGACTGTGCAGAAAGTGGTTGTCTGCCAGCGTACCAACCGTGAGATCGACTGGACTGAAGGGCGCGATGAATGGTGGCATATGCTGATCCGCAATGCTTCAAAAGAACACACTGCTGTGGAGATGGATGCCGAAGATCCGCTCTTCATCCTCTATACCTCCGGTTCCACCGGCAAACCCAAGGGTCAGCTGCACACCTGCGGCGGATATATGGTTTATGCCAGCTATACCCTGCGTAACGTCTTTCAGATCGAGGAGCAGGATATCTACTGGTGTACAGCTGACGCCGGATGGATCACCGGCCATACCTATATTATCTACGGGCCGCTGTTGAACGGCGTTACCGGCATCATCTTTGAAGGCACCCCCACCTATCCCGATCCGGGACGCTTCTGGGAGGTGTGCGAAAAGTACAAGGTTACCCATTTTTATACCGCCCCGACGGCGATACGGGCGCTGATGAAGGAGGATATGAAGTATGTGAAGCGTTATGACCTGAGTTCGCTGAAGGTGTTGGGCACCGTGGGCGAGCCGATCAACGAAGAGGCATGGCACTGGTACCACGATCAAATCGGCAACAGCAAATGCCCGATCGTGGATACCTGGTGGCAGACCGAAACGGGCGGAATTATGATTTCGCCGCTGGCCGGCATCACCCCGACCAAGCCCGGATACGCCACGCTGCCGCTGCCTGGTATTCAGCCGGCCCTGATGGATGATGACGGCAACGAGATTAAAGGTAATGGCGTCAAGGGCAACCTCACCATCAAGTTTCCCTGGCCGGGGATGACCCGCGGTATTTGGGGCGACAAGGAGCGTTACATGGAGACCTATTTCACCCAGTATCCCGGATACTACTTCACCGGAGACGGCTGCCTCCGGGATGAGGACGGTTATTACCGGATCACCGGACGGGTGGACGATGTGTTGAATGTGTCGGGTCACCGCCTGGGCACCGCCGAAATCGAAAACGCGATCGACGAGCATCCCAAGGTGGTGGAATCGGCCGTGGTGGGTTATCCACACGATGTGAAAGGGGAGGGGATCTACGCCTTTATGATCTGTGAAGATGAGGTGAAGGATCCGAAGGCGTTCAAGAAGGATATCAACGACCTGGTCACCAAGATCATCGGGCCGATCGCCAAACCCGACAAGATCCAGATCGTCCCCGGCTTGCCCAAGACCCGCTCGGGCAAGATCATGCGCCGTATCCTACGAAAAGTGGCCAGCGGTGAACCTGAAGACTTGGGTGACACCTCCACGCTGCTGGATCCTTCGGTGGTGGAAGAGGTGAAAGAAGGAACGGCGTATTGAATGTCGATTGATGAATGCTGAGCCTTGAGTTTTCTACTTGTCCTCACAGCGGAGGTGGATCAGTTAACCAGCCATGCAACAGATAGCAGCAGGAGACTTAGGCCCAGCAGGACCAGGCGGAATCGTGTCCGGGTTACTATTGGAAAAAACATAAGCCCGAAGGTGTAGGGATGTTCTTCCAGCCATCGGTAATAGATCTGCCGGTGAACCGGTCCGAGGGCCATGGTTACATGGCCGTGCAGAAGAGTGATCATAAATGGGAAACCGAAGAAAAGCGATCCCGGATAGGCGAACAGCCGGGAAATTTCCAGGATATTGCTGAGATAGAGATAGGGCCAGGAGAAGAGAATGAGCAGCGGGGGGCTCAGCAGCCAGTTTATCAGGCTGATCCGTTTGAAATTCTGTTCGCTTAATTCAGACTGGCTCATCACCTGCAGTGTTATCTGCTTATCCGGTTTTGATCATATTTGGCTGGCGATCAACATTTCGATTTCGCGGTAGGGCATGTCAAAGATATCGGA
>JAWVYR010000138.1:0-6930 GCA_033722635.1 Balneolaceae bacterium
GTACAGATCGATCTCTTTGAGAATGCATGGATTTATAGCGGTTTTGTCGCTCTGGCACTGCTTGTGGGTCTGATATCGGGAAGCTATCCCGCGCTTTTTCTTTCTTCGTTCAAGCCGGTGGAGGTACTGAAATCGAACAGGGTAAAAACCGACAAAGGTGTACCCTCACTTCGCAAGGTGTTGGTCGTCGTGCAGTTTACAATTTCCATCGTGCTCATCATTGGAACCCTTATAGCCTATAACCAATTGGATTTTCTAAGGAATAAAGATCTTGGTGCGGAAACAGGCCAGGTCGTAATTGTTCCTGTACAATCATCCACAATTGCCAATAACTTTGAAACAATCCGATCCGAGCTGCTGCTCCACAGCAATATCCGTGAAGTTGCCAGCTCAAACAGACGAATCGGTCGCAATATCGACAGCGGTTCTTTTTACTCTGTAATAAATTCCAATGGTGAACGGATAAGCAGCCGTTTGAGCAATGTTTGGGTCGGCTGGGACTTTATTGATCTGTATAATATCCAAATGCTGTACGGCCGCGGATTTTCAAGATCCTATATCTCCGACACGACACGAAATGCAGTGATCATCAATCGGGAGGCGGCCCGGGTGCTGGACCTGGAACCCGAGCAAGCCGTTGGGCAAGAGATAAAGGCTGGAGGGCATTTCAAGGGAACCATTGTGGGAGTAGCCGAAGATTTTCATTTTGAGGCCTTGTATAACCGGATCAAGCCGATGGTGTTTATAATGAATCCGGACTATATTAACTATGTATCTGTTAAAATAGCCAGCCGGGATATCCCGGAAACGATGCATCACATCCGGACAGTCTGGAAATCATTTGAGCCGGAACGGATCTTCATCTCCTCATTTTTGGATCAGGACCTGCATAAGATCTATATGGCCGAGGAACGGTTTATCAAAGTATTCTCCCTGTTTACGGGACTGGCCATCTTTACCGCCTGCTTGGGCATCTTCGGTTTGGCAATGTTTACGGCTAGCCAGAAAACCCGGGAGATCGGTATCAGGAAAGTGTTGGGTGCTACAGTAGCTGATATTCTTGAACTGCTGACGAAAGAATTCATGCTGCTGGTGGGGGCCGCATTCATTGTTGCGGCGCCGATCGCCTATCTGGTTATGAAGGCATGGCTGCAACAATTTCCCTACAAAACCAGTATAGATATCGAAATGTTTGTAATTTCGGGATTGATGACCCTGGTTATCGCGTGGCTTGCGGTCAGCTGGCAGTCGCTCAAAGCGGCCATGATGAATCCGATTGACAGCCTTCGGCATGAATGACGGTACGTAGATGGGATCTTTTATGCTGGTGTATATATTGATTACATTTGCAATCCCGAATGATGTTGTAGAACCCTTGGCAGTATAGCTTCTTAACATTTTGACAATTAATACCTGGAACCATGCATAACATACGTGTTCAATTTACCATACCTAATGTGGAAAAAGTTGCCAACCTGGATGTCCATGTCAATGGTGAAAAGAGAAATATGAAGTTCCGAGTAGAGGCGTTTACGTATAACCAAAACTCGGGTGGCGCCAGCAACCTGGTAGGATTCCTGAGAGATCGGATAGAGAGCTATGACGATGAGTGGGAGCTCTACCATATCGGCACCCCCCACGAGGATTCCATACCGGTCACTTTTCGCCACAGAGATTTCACAGCCTGAACATTTCTGCCCACCTGTTTTGTGAATAACACGATTTATTATTAAGATCTTCTAATAATACTCAGGCCGCCGGTATTATTCGGCGTACTCGTGTAACAAATCATTTCTCTAAAACTCTTAACAGGGAAATGGAGTATTCATCTTTTCTGACTTTTTGCAGCAGGGCGTCTGTGATCAGTTCGAAGCAGGATAAAACGGTTTCCGATGTTTAAGAATTTTATCAGAACGGCTTACCGTAATCTGATCAAATACAAGTGGTATTCACTGATAAATGTGACCGGTCTGGCTATTGGTCTCAGCTGCTGCATTCTCATACTGCTGTATGTAAGCAATGAGCTGAGGTACGACCGGTTTTATGAAAAGTCGGACCGCATATACCGGGTCGTACAAACCATGAGTTCTGAATCCCGCGTTGAAGCCCAGGCTTCCACTCCTTTCACCCTCGGGCCCGCGCTGGCAGCGGAGTATCCCCAACTGATTGAATCGGCGGTCCGGTTCTACGATCACCAGGTTCCCAAAATTTCGCTGGGGATCAAAGAGGAGGGAACCTACTTCAAGGAAGCGAATTTCTTCTTTGCCGACTCAACGGTGGTAGATATTTTTGAAATAGAACTGACCAGGGGAAATCCGGAAGAATCTTTGCGAAATCCGCAAAGTCTGGTCATGACGGAAAAGATGGCCCGTAAATATTTTGGCGATCAGAATCCGATAGGCAGACAGCTGAATTTTGAGGGGAGGATGGATCTAACCGTGACCGGAATTATGAAGGAGTGGCCGGATCATTCGCATATCAAGATCGATTTCATCGTTTCTCTGAATACCCTCAGAAATTTTTTCTCCAACTATGAACAGGTTGTTTCGAGCTGGTTTTGGAATCCCTGCTGGACCTACATCCTGTTGAAGGAGGATCAACAGGTTTCTGAGCTGGAGGACCAGCTGCCGTTCTTTATAGAAAATCAGTACGAACCGAACATCCCGCAAAGTGAAAATGTGGTGATGGATCTGCAGCCCATTACCGATATTCATCTTTATTCCCAGAGGGACAATGAGATCGAGGCCAACGGTGACATCCTGTATATTTACCTGTTTTCAGTTGTGGCTCTACTGATCCTGGTTGTTGCCTGCATCAACTTTATGAATCTTGCCACGGCCCGCTCCTCAAGGAGATCGAAAGAGGTCGGCATGCGAAAAGTGTTGGGAGCCGACCGACGGTATCTGGTACTACAATTTCTGAGCGAATCATTTTTTATAACCCTGATAGCCATATTGTTTTCGCTGTTCATCGTTTATTTAACCTTACCTTTTTTCAACAACATGTTGGGACTCAATCTGCAGCTAAGTCTCCTGAGCAGCGCCCGGCTGATCGGTGGACTGATCGGGTTGTTCGTTGTTGTCGGTTTTGCTGCAGGTACCTATCCGGCCCTGTTCTTGTCGGGTTTTGATCCCATAAAAACGATCCGGGGAGATTTGACAAAAAGCAGGAGCGGGAAGCGCTTTCGGCAGGTATTGGTTTTTGCACAATTTTCTTTCTCCATTTTTTTGCTTATCGCCACCATGGTGATCTATTACCAGTTGGATTATATGAAGAACAAAAAGATGGGTTTTTCGCAGTCCAATGTGATTCTGTTGCCGGCCGATCTTACGCGAACAATTTGGTATTACGACGATTTTAAACAGGAGTTGATGAGAAATTCCCAGATCGCCGGGGTCACCGGGATGGCAAACGTACTGGGATCGAAGAAAAATTTATACCTTAAATTCATACCCGAGGGCAGGGAGGGAGAAGGAGAAATTTCCCTGCCCGGTATCTATGTGATGTATGATTTTTTTGACATCTATGATATTGAAATGCTGGCAGGGCGGTCATTTTCAAGAGAATATGGCACCGATCGGAACGAAGCGCTGGTAATTAACAGGGAGATGGTGGAGTATATGAACTGGGGATCTCCGGAGGAGGCGGTAGGAAAAAGTATTATCTACAATGACGATCTGTATTATGTGATCGGAGTGACGGAAAATTTCAACCATACGTCGTTGTATCGGGATATCGAACCGCTTGTAATCAATATGCCCAGTGAGGGCGACGATCAAATAGCCGCCAAAATTAAACACATAGCTGTCAAATTCAACGGAGATGACCCGCAGGGCGTCCTAGATTTCCTGGAGGAGAAATGGAGTGAGTTCGACCAATACCATCCCTTCGAATATTTTTTTCACGATCAGGAACTGGATGAGATCTATAAAGCGGAAACCGCCATGGGCAATATAGCCGCATTGTTTACTATACTTTGTATAGTGGTTGCTTGCTTGGGTCTGTTTGGGCTGGCTTCATTCACTACCGAAACCCGGACCCGGGAGATCGGCATCCGGAAAGCACTGGGAGCAACAGCCTTGCGAATTATCAGCCTGATCTCAAAAGAGTTTGTCATTCTTGTTGTACTTGCCAACATCATCGCGTGGCCGGTATCCTGGTATCTAGCCAATTGGTGGCTGAGCGATTTTCCTTATCGTATCGATCTGGGGAATAACTTCCTGTTTATTGTGCTGATGTCCGGTCTGGCTGCGTTGATTGTAAGCGTCCTCACCATCAGCTATCATTCTATGAAGGCCGCGTCACTGAACCCGGCCGATACGATCCGGAATGAGTAGTGGGGCCTCCGGCCTCTTTACAACGATTACAGATTCGGGAAGCTGTTCGCTCTACTCAGAACGCAGGTTCTTCACCGTATTCTCCATAGCGGCACGAATCGTCTGAGAACCGATCGTAAGCAGTGCCAGTACAACAGTGCCCGCTATCCCGATCATGAAAAGTAATGGTCCGATTTCCGCTTTGTTAGATACCATCTGGAGCCAAAGGCTATTGGCCAGCCAGGCGAGGGGGGTGCCGATGATCACTGCGATAGCCACCAGCCAGAGATAATCCCGGGACAGGAGAAGTACGATATCAGTGATGGAGGCTCCCAGCACTTTCCGAATGCCGATCTCCTTCATCCGGTTCTCAGCCGAATACATAGCCAAACCGAGGAGCCCCAGGCAGGAGATGAAAATGGAAAAGATGGACAGAAGGCCGACCACCTTCAGGAAGTCCAGAAAAATGTTGGTAATCGGGTTCTCCTCTAGCTGTTCGTTCAACAGTTTGAATTTCAATGAGTGCAGGCTGCCCAAATCAGCCCAGGAATTTTCAAGATCATCGAGGAAATCACTCATGCTGTTTTCCTGCACTTTAACGATGGCGTAATAGGCCCGATCCGGGGCGTAAATCAGCACGATCGGGTTTCCCCGCCGAAGTGGATCGGCAGAAATGAAATTCTCAATAACCCCTACCACGGCATGCGATTTTCCATCTACCGTAACTGTGCTGCCGATCGCCTGATGCGGCTTCCCGAGATTCAAGCGCTCCACCGTCACCTCGCTCAAAATGACAGCCTCTGTACTGTCTGTTGCACGATCGGGATTGAAGTTACGCCCGGCGATTAGTTTCAGGCCGGTGGTTTCAATGTAATGTTCATCGACCTTGAAGGAATGAGCCCGGATCTTTTCCGGAACGCCTTCTGCGTTCATCCAAACCCCGTGTATCTGTCCCAGAGCCGGTATATGAGAGGTAGCTGCGACTCGCTCTACTTCCGGCAGCTGCTGCATGGCATTTCTGAAACGGTCATAGGGCACATCCTGCAGGGCTACATTTACAATCTGTTCCCTCGTAAATCCGTAATCGGTGTTTACCATGTGGTTGAACTGTCTGGTCAGAATAAGGGCGGTGATGATAAATAAAATAGAAAATGTGAATTGCGAGACAGTAATAATTTTTCGTATGGTCTGGCCAGAGAGGCCCCGGACCGACGAAGTGCCCTTGAGCACACTGGCGGGCTTAAAGGAGGAGAGGTAGAGGGCGGGATAAAAGCCGGCCGAAATTCCGATGAATATGCTGAATAGGATGAAAACCGCATATACCGTCAGGTTTTTCCAAAGGTCGATCGTTATCTGGTTGTCAAGAAAGTGAATGAGAAAAAGGTTGTTAAATTCCGGGAGGAGCCACTTCAATAGCACCGAAGCGAAAATAAGGGCGATCAGTGCGATGATGACCGACTCCGCCAGGAACTGCTTGATCACATTGGAACGGAATGCGCCCATTACCTTCCTAACTCCCACCTCTTTAGATCGGTTGATCGCCCGTGCCACGGTCAGGCTCACGTAGTTGAAACAGGCGATCAGGGTGATGATAACCGCAAATCCCCCCATGAACCAGGCGATGATCCCGGGCATCACCAGCCCGATCTCATTGGCCATAGCCGGACCCAGGTTGATGGCAGTGATCGACTGAAGGTTGAAATGATCAACGGCGTCTTCCTCTCCGTTATCGCCCAGATGGATCGGAATGAGCGAGGCGAGCCTGGAAGCCAGCTCGACCGGATCGGTATTTTTTGTCAGCAGGAGATAGAGATAGTCGTTACTCATGCTCAATCTCCATTTATCAAGGCTTTTCTGATAGCCAGGGGTGCCGGTCAGCGTTGAGTGCGAGACCAGGGCTTCAAAACGAAAGTGGGTGCGGTAGTCATCGCTGATGATACCGGTAACGGTAAAATCACGATTACCGAGGGCGGTTACCGACTTCCCCATCGGATCTACTTCACCGAATATTTTCCGTGCGCTGCTATTGGTAAGTATGATACTGCCGGGATCCCGAAGTGCGGTTTCGGGATTGCCACGGGTCAATTCGAAGCTGAATATCTCAAAAAAGGTGGTGTCGGCGTAAAGGCCCTCCAGCGGTACGGTGGTATTTTTGTATCGTATCTCCGCGGAAAAATTACCCCGGATCCTGCTCACCTTCTCGATTCCGGGAAACTGATTTTGCAGCGGTTCCGCCAGTACAGCCGGCGCTGTAGCATAATCCTCGAACTGATTATTGTGGGGCGAATTGTAATTGGTTGTCACCCGGTAAATGCGGTCGGCTTGTTCATGGAATCGATCGTAGCTTTTCTGATCGATGATGAACAGTATAATCAAAAGGCAAACCGCCATGCTTACCGACAGCCCAAGAATATTGATGAATGAAAATACCTTGGATTTGGTGAGATTGCGCCAGGTGACGGTGAGATAGTTTTTGAGCATGACTAAACTCCAGAGGACGGTTTGTTTCATGAAGAGGGGCAGCGCGGTAAGGATATGAAAATACAGATCCAGATAGGCCCGGATCGGCTTGCGGGAACGGGTATCCCTAAATTCCTCCTCCAGGTCTCCCAAC
>JAWVYR010000139.1:0-6882 GCA_033722635.1 Balneolaceae bacterium
AATAAAAATGGATCTCCTTCAAAGGTTGCAGTTCCAATTTCTTCTTGGCAGCGTTCTCTCCGGAAAGATTTACGGCCAGGAGTTGCTGTAATGCAGCTTCCACCTGCTGCTCAGCTTCGTGGTTGTCTAGAAGAAGGTAGGCAGCTCCGAATTCACCTGTCCAGGATTCAAAATAGTTATTCCAGCCGGGGAATCGTTCTATGGTGCTTTTTGAGAGCAAGAGCCTGAATCCGAGATGGGAATTCTCCGGCAGCGTTTTAAGAACTCCGGTAACGGTGAATCCCTGATCGCCGAATTCGGGAAAATCTTCTGCCTCGATGCGTATCGATTCTCCAACCGGGTTTTCCTCTCCGAAAAGGGTTTGGGCCATCTCGCTGGATAACACCACCGAACCGGGTTTGGCAAGGGCTTCCGTCTTTGATCCAAATTTCAACGGGAAATCAAATATCGTCAGGAACTCTCCGTCGACGATATGATAGTTTCGTACGATCAACGCCGATTCAACCGGACCGACTGTCAACCGCCATCCCGGGAACACCCTGGTGGCCCTTGATACTTCCGGTATTGTTTTTTCAGCAGCCGGCCCCAGAGCATTGGTGACGTAAGCCGATTTCGAAGATCCGGATTCAGTGTCAGTGGTTTCCACCACTCTGAAAATGCGATCGGCATTGCTATGGAAAGCATCAAAACGCAGTTCATCCCAGATATAAAGGGAAATAAAGATGCAGCATATGATACCCAGAGCCAAGCCCATGATATTGAGTGACGCGATCGATTTTTGTCTCCAAAAGTTGCGGAAGGCTGTTTTTAGAAAGTTGGGCAACAAGGTGGGGATCCAGAATCGATTTTTCCAGGGCGGCCGCACTTTCCCGCGGGTTCTTGCGATAGCGTACTCCTCCGCGATTTCACCTGTTTCGGATATTGAGGAGACCGCTTTGTGATAGGCTTCCTTTTCCGAATAACCTTGATTAAGGAGTGATTCAATTTTATCCCGCAGATGACTTTCCAATTCCTCCACAAAGCCTGGTTCAAGGCCCTGGTGTTTATCCAACTGCTTTCGCCATTTTTTTATTGATTTCTCGAGATTGAACATCGTATCTCCTTACCCGTCCGATCACCTCCTCCTGTACCAAGGGTCTAGAGGATAAATGCATGGGTCGGTCGATTACTTCAGGTTAATATTTGAATAGACTATAACAGTTGAATTACGACCATCAACTTCGGTCATCGGCTCACTGTTAGTGGTCTATCTTTCATTTTTTAACTTTTCACGTTTGACGTTTCACCTTTCACTTTTTAAACAGTTCATTCAAACGCCAGCTGCGGATTCGGCCCCCATAGCTGCTGCAGAACCCGATGTACATTCATCCACTGTTTTTTCTCGCTGGCGAGTTCTTTTTTTCCTTTGTCAGTCAGGCTATAGTATTTGCGCTTCCGGCCGTTATCCATGATCTCCCACCGGGATTTAATTAATCCGTCGGAGTTCATCCGGTGCAGCAGGGGATAGATCATCGCTTCCGACCATTCCATATCACCGCCGGAGAGTGTTTCTATGTGCTGGATGATCTGGTAGCCGTAGCTTTCGCCATGCGATAAGATCGACAGAACCATCGGTTTTGCGGAGGCTGCTTTGAGTTCTCTGTTAATCATGGGATTCATCTGTTGAGTTATACCTAATCCAACTAGGTAAGTTACAGCCATTTTACCTAATTCTGTTAGGTAATACAAATTAAACCTTTCGTTCTGTGCGAATATTCGGATTGCCGGGTGGGTGTTATAATTGGGATACCATCATATAATCGACTTATTTCCTTTTCGGTTGCATTCTAATTTTCTTCTATTAATTTGAGGCATCATTTAATTAAACAGAGGATTCAGTTTGAAGAAGTCAGCACAGGACTTTATACCCTATGTAAAGCCGGAGGATGATTTTCCACAGATCACTGTTAAGGCTGTTATTTTGGGAATTGTATTGTCGGCAGTGCTCTCGGGTGCAAATGCCTATCTGGGACTGAAAGTGGGCATGACTGTCTCCGCTTCCATTCCCGCGGCGGTCATTTCGATGGCGATACTGCGGATGTTCCGCCAGTCCAATATCCTGGAAAACAACATCGTGCAGACTGCCGCTTCGGCCGGAGAATCTCTGGCAGCCGGGGTGATTTTTACTCTCCCGGCGTTGATTCTTCTGCGCTACTGGGCCGACTTCCCATTTTTGGACACCATGGCAATCGCGATGTGCGGCGGCATACTGGGTGTGTTGTTCACGATCCCTCTGCGGCGGGCCCTGATCATCCAGCAGGGGCTGAAATTTCCGGAGGGGGTGGCAACCGGCGAGGTTCTGAAGGCGGGCACCAAAGGGGGAGAGGGGGTCAAGGCGATCGCCCTGGCTGGTCTGGCGGCCGGACTGTACAAGCTGGGGCAGACCGGACTCAAAATTTTTTCCGGATCGGTCAGCGGAGTCAAAAAAATCGGCGATTCCCTGTTCGGCATGGGTACAGAGCTGTCGGTTGCGCTGCTGGGTGTTGGCTATATAGTGGGGTTGAACATCGCGACCCTGGTATTTGCCGGCGGCTTGATCTCCTGGCTTTTCGGGATACCGATCTATACCGCTTTTGCCGATCCGGCCGAGCTTTCCGGTGTGATCGGGGATGCAACGGGATATGATGCGGCTCTTGAGGTATGGAGCAAGAAGATCAGGTTCATGGGAGTGGGAGCGATGGTGGTCGGTGGTATCTGGGCATTGATCTCACTGGCCAAACCGGTGAAAGACGGGATCAAATCATCCTGGGAGGCGGTCAAGAAAATCCGTGAGGGTGAGGGAATGGATATTCTGCGAACCGAGCGGGATATGCCGATCAACTATGTGCTTTGGGGTGTCATCGGGCTGGCGATACCGATCTTCATCATCTTTACCCAGGTGATCGATACAGCGCACCTGCCGGTGAGTTCAGGCCTCTACTGGACCACGATGTCGCTGGGCGCGATCTTTTCGCTGGTAGCGGGATTCCTGTTCGCTTCGGTGGCCGGCTACATGGCGGGTCTGGTGGGATCCTCCAACAACCCTATTTCCGGGGTCACTATCGCTACCATACTGGCCACTGCTCTGATACTTCTGGCGCTGCTAGGCACCCAGCTCGAGTTCGGGGCGGATCTGGACCGAGCCGCAGCTGCGGCTGCAGCGGCGATACTGGTGGGAGCCGTGGTTGCCTGTGCGGCTGCCATTGCCGGTGACAATATGCAGGATCTCAAGGCCGGACAGCTGGTGGGGGCCACTCCTTACAAGCAGCAGATTATGCAGATTGTAGGCGTGGTCGCAGCGGCTCTGGTGATCGCTCCGGTGTTGAGTCTTCTTTTCAATGCCTATGGCTTGGGAGGGGTCTTTCCACGGGAAGGGATGAATCCGGAGGAGATGTTGAGCGCTCCGCAGGCCACGCTGATGCAATCGGTAGCCGAGGGTGTGTTTGCGCGAAATCTGGAGTGGAACATGATTTGGATCGGTGCGGTTATCGCTGTCGCCAATATTATTTTTGATAAGATTCTCGAGGCCAGGGGCACCGAATTCCGTGCACCGGTCCTCGCAGTTGCGGTAGGGATCTATCTTCCAATCGAGCTAACAGTCCCCATCTTTATCGGAGGGATCCTGGCCTGGTATGCAAAGCGCACTATGCGCGAGCGAGCGATAAGCCGGGGGGAGAATCCGGAAGAAGCGGCCACCACGGCAGAACGAAAGGGCCTGCTCTTCTCTTCGGGTCTAATTACTGGGGAAGCGCTGATCGGTATCGTGCTTGCGATTCCGTTTGCCATTAAGGAGAGCACCGATGCGCTGCGTCTTGTACCGGAGTCTTTTGCACCCTATGCCGACTGGCTGGGCGGCATCGCAGCTATTTTCTTCGTCATCTGGCTGTATAAGGTGGCTACCAGGCGCTGAGTATATTTGATCATTAGATCTCGATTGGAATTCGTATCATACACCTTAATCCCAAAAAAGGTTACTCATTATGTCGATAAAGCAATATATGTTATGGTTCTCAGCCCTCTTGTTCATCGCTTCGTGCCAGCAACCGCAAATGCAGGAGGAAACAGTTCCCGAACCGGATTATTCTTTGTCGGCGGATCAGACTCACAACCGTTGGAGCAGCCAAATTGAACCGGTGCTTCGCGTTCCATCCGGTTCGGTGGTGGAGGTATTTACCGAGGAGGCCTCCGACCGGCAGCTGAACCCGGAATCCACGCTGGAGGATCTTAAAAACGTGGATTTTGATCCGATCCATCCGCTGACCGGTCCGGTCTATGTGGAGGGGGCCGAACCGGGCGATGTGATCGCTGTAAAATTGCACAAAATAGAGCTTGGAAGCTGGGGCTGGACCGCCATCGTACCGGGATTCGGATTTCTGGCCGATGAATTCACCGAACCTTATCTGAAGACCTATACCTTCGACAAAAATTCCAAAACCGCAACCTTTACAGAAAATATAGAGATTCCACTGAATCCGTTCCCCGGTGTGATCGGGGTAGCACCGGATACCGATTCGATGCTGTCGACCATCCCCCCGCGGTACAACGGCGGCAACATGGATGATCCCCATTTGGTTGAAGGGACAACGGTATATCTGCCGGTGTTTGTCGAGGGAGCCCTGCTTTCGATCGGCGATGCTCACGCCGCACAGGGAATGGGAGAGGTGTGCGGAACGGCCATCGAAGCCCCGATGCGGATCGTCTACGAGGTGGAGCTTTTAAAAGGGGGCCGTACGATACCGGAACCGGAATATGAGACCGATGATACCTATGCGGTAACCGCGCATGCCGAGACAATTGATGAGGCCGCCAAAAAAGCGACCCGCTATATGATCGACTACCTGGTTCAGGAACACGGTATGAACCGCAATGATGCCTACGCGCTGTGCTCACTGGCCGGTGACCTCAAAATCGCCGAGGTTGTGGATGTACCCCATATGCTGGTGGCGATGCATATGCCGAAGAAGCTGTTGGGGATGGTGAAATAGAAGGCTGTCCGCCGGTGAGAACCGTGGATCGGTTTTACAGTTGGATATCACAATCCTGACTTTCCCCTATTGCCTTTGGCACTGATACTGCCACTGTCTCCTTCTTGCTCGACGTAGCATTTCGATGCTGAAGCAATGGAGCGTAAGAGACCTTAGACCATATGCGAAGGAGAACCAACTGCAAACTGCTACTTTGCTTTTGCATGACGTTGAATGAGTCGGCCGGTCACGGCATCGAGCGGGATGTTTTTTTCCACCATCAGCACCAGCAGGTGGTAGAAAAGATCTGAAACTTCATCGATGAATCGGTCGTCGTTTTTGTTTTTCGCTTCGATCAGCAGCTCCACGGCCTCTTCGCCTACTTTTTGAACAATATGGTCGAACCCGGCTTCAAAAAGCGAGGTGGTATAGGAGTCTTCCGGCATCGACTCCCTTCGGTCCTTGATCAGATTTTCCAGCTCCGAAAGAAATGCCAGTTTGTTTGATTCGGGTTTGAATTGCTTTTCGTAAAAACAGCTTTGTTCACCGGTATGACAGACCGGGCCCTGCGGTTTGGCAAGAATCAACAGCGCATCGTCATCGCAGTCGCTCTGCAGGTCCACCAGCTCCAGGTGATGGCCGGAGGACTCGCCTTTGGTCCACAAACGCTGCTTGCTGCGGCTGTAAAAAGTGACGCGCTTTTCATCCAGGGTTTTCTGCAGCGCCTCTTCATTCATATATCCGAGCATCAGTACCTGGTAGGTATCCGCATCCTGAATCACGGCGGGTACCAGGCCGTTGCCCTTGTCAAAATCCAGATTTTCAATATCCATGAAGCTGTTATGATGTTTTGTAATGATTCAAATGAATTTTTGCTGCCGGGTTTGGCATTCGGTTTCTGTTAGGTGCGAACCGGTATTCGATGCTTGTCGAGCATTTCTTTCAGTTCCTTTATTTCGATCTCCTGAAAATGGAAAATGCTGGCCGCGAGTACCGCATCGGCCTGACCCTCTTCAATAGCCTCGATACAGTGTTCGACAGAGCCGGCTCCCCCGCTGGCTATCACCGGTATGGAAACCACGCTGTTGGCCCTGTTCAGCAGCTCGATGTCGAAACCCTTCTTGGTTCCGTCGCGGTCCATGCTGGTCAATAGAATCTCTCCTGCGCCGCGCCGTTCCACCTCTTTCATCCACTCAATGGCATCCATGCCGGTGTCGATGGTGCCTCCGGCGATAAAAACCTTCCAGCTTCCATTGGTCCGTTTGGCATCGACCGCTGCTACGATGCATTGTGAACCGAAGCGGTCGGCAGCCCGGTTGATTAAACCCGGATCCCGTACGATGGCACTGTTCAAAGAAACCTTGTCGGCTCCTGCATGAAGCAGTTCCTCGATCTCCTGCAGGCTGCCGATGCCACCGCCCACCGTGAATGGAATATCCAGTTCCAGCGCGATGCGCTTAACCAAATCCACCAGTGTCCGCCGTTTTTCCTGGGTAGCGGTAATATCCAGAAAAACCAGCTCATCGGCTCCTTCATCTGCATAACGCTTGGCCAGCTCAACCGGATCACCGGCATCTCTCAACCCTTCAAAGTTGATGCCCTTGACCGTTCGTCCGTTTTTGATATCCAGGCAGGGTATAATGCGTTTGGCAAGCATAAATGATTAACTCATGGTTTAATATGGATAAACGGTAACAATGATTCGAGGTAAAAAATTGCGTTTACAGCCTTGTAGTACAATTTAGTCCGTTATATCGACCCGATTCACAATAAAAAATGTAACATCCCGGGGTTTCGCTCTTCTTACTATTAGAAAGATATAATGTTAGAATGATAAAATATTGACGCTTCAGCTCTAAATAGTTTAGTACGTTAGATTCAGGGCTGATACCCCCAGGTA
>JAWVYR010000140.1:0-6878 GCA_033722635.1 Balneolaceae bacterium
CAACTTTCACCCGGGGGGCATTTTCCGGCATCACGATATAGGCCGGTATATTTCGCCATTTTGCCGAAAGGGCTACGGCCTGGGCGTGATTTCCGGAGGAATGCGTGGCCACACCACGGTGCACCTCCTCATCATCCAGTGAGAATATCGCATTGCTGGCGCCCCTGATTTTAAACGCTCCGACTTTCTGCAGGTTTTCGCATTTGAAAAACACCTGTCCACCGGTAATGCTGTCTACCTGTCTGTTGGTCAGCACCGGCGTGCGGTGGATACGTTCGGAGATCCTGCTATGAGCTTCTTTGATGTCACTGAATTCGGGTAGGTCCAAGGTTGATAGTTTTTTATGGTTAGGAATCGGACGGATAAAAAATTCAGTCCGATTGTTTATTGATGACTACCAGTAAAGTGCAATTCGGTATATCGTTAATTTCTGTCAAAAATCCATTAAAAGTATGCATTCTTCATCTTTTTACGTTCATTTAGGATAGAAATAATCCCTACAACAGGTAACATAATTATCTGCAAAAAAATTGATAGCGCCCATGTATGTTGATTCGCGAAACATTGCCACGATTCTGTCATTGATTCTGCTGCTCATCTGGACCGGCCCGGAGGAGGTGGCTGCACAGCAGCGATTTCGTTTTGATCCCGGTCTTGAATATGACGCATCGATCCCGAGTCCACAGCAATTTCTGGGATATGAGCCGGGTGACCAGTTTACCCTGCACGCCGATGTGGTTGCCTATTTCAAACGGCTGGATATGCTCTCCGACCGCATCACTCTGCATAAATACGGGGAAACCTATGAGGGCAGGGGGCTGTATTACGCCGTCATCAGTTCTGAAAAAAACCAGTCGCTGATCGATCATCATCGCAACAACAGCCTGCGGTTGGCCCACCCCGATTCGCTGAATGAAACGGCGGCGGATCTGCTTATCAGCAATCAGCCGGTGACGGTATGGCTCAGCTTTAACGTACACGGCAATGAAGCCTCCAGCAGCGAAGCGGCGATGCAAGCCGCCTACCGGCTGGTAGCCGCCGAAGATACCGAGACAGAGGGATTTCGGGAACAGGCGATTACCATTATCGATCCGATGCTGAATCCCGACGGGAGGGACCGGTATGTATTCTGGTATAAATCGGCCAAAAGCCATCAACTGAATACCGATCCCTACGACTTCGAGCACGATGAGATCTGGCCGGGCGGTCGAACCAACCATTACTGGTTCGACCTGAACCGCGACTGGGTTTGGCTGGTACATCCGGAATCGCAGGGACGTATCGCCGCCTACCAGCGGTGGATGCCCCAGGTGCATCTGGATCTGCATGAGCAGAGCTTTAATGACAACTATTTCACCATGCCGGGGATTACCCCGCGCAACCACCAGCTGCCGGATACCTACCGAAAATGGGCCGACACATTCGGCAGGGGGGTCATTGCTGAATTCGACCGCCACCAGGTTAACTACGCCACCCGGGAGGCATTCGACTTTTTCTATCCTGGCTATGGCTCCTCCTATCCGAGTACCATGGGGGCCATCGGCATGCTGGCCGAGCAGGGCGGTCACAGCCGCGGTGGCCGGGCGGTTGAGACCGAGGATGGCTATGTGTTGACACTCAGGCAACGGATCTTCGACCACTATACCAACTCCATTGCCACCGTGCGGACCGCGGTCGAAAACCGCGAGGGATTGTTGAATTATTTCCGGGATGCCTTTCTGCCGGGAACTAAGAAAGGGGATATAAAGGCGTTTATCCTGGAGGATGATGCCGCCGACTACACCTACGATGTAGTCGAAATGTTGCTGAAACACGGGGTGGAGGTTCGAAGAGCCCGGAACAATTTTGAGGTCCGCAACGCCTACAGCTATTGGGACGGCCGGTCCGGGCGGCGCAACTTCTCCGACGGCAGCTTTATCATCCCGGCCGATCAGCCGAAACATATCTTCGTGCAAACCCTGTTCAAACGGCAGATGACCATCGAAGACTCGGTGATGTACGACATGTCAACCTGGTCGGTACCGCTGGCCTACAACCTGGATGCGGCCTGGACGCAGGATGATATTGCGGTGGAGAGCTCCAGGATTACCCGGCCGCCCACCAGGAAATCGGCACTCAGAAATGCCGATGCAACCTATGCCTATGTGGTCGACTGGGAGCAGCGTCACGCCCCCCGTGCATTGTCAGCGCTCTGGAAGGCCGGTTACCGGGTTCGAAGCGCCGGAAGGCCCTTTACCTACCAGGGCAGAAGCTACAGCCGGGGGAGTCTTGTTGTGCTGATCGGCAGAAACTACGAGAAGAGGGAGAAGATCGAACAGGAGATGCGCCGTATCGCACGGGAAGCGGGGGTGTTGATCGACGGGTTCGACACCGGCCGTATGGATGAAGGGATGGACCTGGCCTCCGAAGACAGTCGACCTGTGAAGCAACCGAAGGTTGCCCTGATGGTCGACAGCCCTTTCAGCGCCTACACCGCCGGCCAGATATGGTATCTGTTCGATCGATGGACCGGATTCGGCATCTCCCGTTTGCGCAGTGAAACCCTGGAGTATGTGGATCTTAACGACTATGACGTGCTGATTCTACCAGGTGCCTGGGGGAACCTCTCGGGTACTCTCGATTCCACCGCTCAGAAGAGGATGAAAGACTGGGTGCGGGAGGGGGGTACGCTGGTGGCCACCGAAAGCTCTGCCGAATTTCTGACCAAACAGCGTTCCGGATTTTCCGGCGTCGAACTATTTGAAGAACAGGAGGATGAGGAGCCGGACACCATCGATCCTGCCGCCTATACCCCCTACGAGGCGCGTGCTGACTCGGCCGGCCTCCGCCGCATACCGGGAGCCGCTTTCAAAAGCCATATCGACAACAGCCACCCGCTGGCGTTTGGCCTGCCGCGTCAGCTGTACTCACTTAAATTCAGCGATGAATCGCTACGGCCGGATACCGACTGGATGACTGTCGGCTATTACATGAAAGAGGCGGAGGAGCTAATGGCTTCGGGGTACGCCTCGCAGGAAAATCTGGAAAAAATCAGCGCCAACGCTTTTGCGGGTACAGCGCGTATGGGATCCGGGAAGGTGGTCTTCCTGCTGGACAACACCCAGTATCGCATGTTCTGGCTGGGTCCGGCTCGGTTGATGCAGAATGCCGTCATGGTCATGCCGGGGTACTAGGCCTGTACACCTGCGGTCACTCCATCCACTCGGGTTCCTCCACCGGGGAGGAATCGGAGGGGGAGCGACGCTCTTTGCGCCGCTGGCGGATGCGGCGGGCCATTTTTTTTCGATTCTGCCATCGTGCAAAATAGGGAAGGAAGAATAGGTAAATACCGGTCATCCAGAGGAGGGTGACGATCACGGCCGCAGGAAGGAATATCCAGAGCTTGGCTTTGTCGTGAAACCACGATCCGTCATGGATCGCTTCGATGATATCGGAGCGCCTCATCTGTGAGGAGAGAACGGCCCCGGTGGCCAGATCGATCTGAAGCTCCCAGCTGCTGTTGCTGCGCACTTTCACAATGCCTTTGACGGGGCGCAGGTCAAGCCGGTCGATATCCTCCCAGTCTGCAATGGAGGCTTCCGGCACCCGGCTCGAGATCTCCAGGATTTCCTGAAGGGAGATTTCCGGTGTGGTATAGCTGGTGGAACCTTCAGCGGTGGGCGGCTGTATCCAGCTGAACTCTTTTTTTACCTGCAGAAGCAGGCCCGAAACCAGCACAATGATAAAGGGCAGGGCGATAAGGATCGCGCCCCACCGGTGCCATTTTCTGGAGTAACGTCTGAGATTGAACTTCAAGGGGTGGATGTGATCAGTTTAGATAGAAGCGGACCCCTACGGCGCCGTTGAGGAAGAATCGTGTGCTCTCCACCACCCTGAGGGTTGGCACCAGTTCGAAAAACAGATCGAGCGGTGCCTGTTCCAAACCGTATACCGTTCCTATTGGGGCCCGGATATCCACATTCTCGTCCTGGGCGGAATCATTGAAAAAGGACAGGGCCACCCCCCCTCCATAGTAGAGACTGAGCGATCCCGGCAGATCTCCGCCCTTGATAAGGCTGTTGTTGTGGACCAGCACATCGGCGTGGGTATAAAACAGATCGGTACCGTCGCCGACGGTGAAGGTGGCCGCCCCGCCGATGGCCACGCGCTGATCGATCCAGGCTTTGTAGCTGATGCCGGTGGGGCCGTTGATCACAGCACCGATGCCGAATCCCTGGTCCTGTGCTTCGGAGCTATCGGGAATGAGACTTAGTGATACACAGATAAATGCTATAGCCAATATCTTTTTCATGGTCGGAATGTCTTCGATGTTAAATTCAGATGTTAAACGGTATTGATAGGGTTAAATTATATGATTCCGTTACTTCCGGATCAGTAATCCAGTCCGGGTTGGGTGATCTCAAAATTTTGTTGTTCCTTGGACGATTCCACCATACTCTTTACATCCTCCAGGAGTTTTTTGGCATCGAAAATGATTCCATCCTTGATGGTATATCGCACGCCCCCCACCCGGACCGGCTCATTGTTTTCATTGATCTTGATCGCACCGGTTCCGTACAGCACTTTCAGGTTTTCCAGCGGATTCTCTTCGACTATAACCATGTCAGCCAGTTTCCCCACTTCTATGGTGCCCAGTCGGTCATCCAGCTTCAGCACCTCGGCCGCCTTAAGCGAGGCCGACTGCAGGACCTCCAACGGGTGAAATCCCGCTTCCCGGAAAAGCTCCATCTCCTGGATATATCCAAATCCGTACAGTTTATATATATAGCCCGCATCCGAGCCCAGCGTCACCCGTCCTCCCCGATTTTTGTATTCGTTGATGAACTTCATCCATAGTTCGAAATTTTCTTTCCAGGCGATCTCCTGCTCGGTGCCCCAGTAGAACCAGTAGGATCCGTGGGAGCGGCGACTGGGCTGGTAGAATCGCCAAAGGGAGGGAAGCGTGTACTTCTCATGCCATTCGGCCCGGCGCTGTGCGGAGAAATCACGATTGGCCTCGTAGATGGTAAACGTCGGGTTCATCGTGAGATCGAGCTTGATCATCTCATTCATAACGCTGTTCCACTTCTGGCTGCCGGGTGGAGCGGCCTGTTTCCAAAGCTTGCCGGCCTCCTCAAACCGGTGTTGTTCGTTCTGGTAATTGTAATCGAGCGGGTAGTCCTGGATAACCTGATCGGTGAACATCGATTCGGGCACCCCGTACCAGTGGGTCACGCTGGTCAGGCCCAGCCGGGCCGATTCCAGGGCATTGGTATAGACCACGCGTGTCTGGGCGTGGTGGGTCATGGTCCCCAGCCCCAGGCGGTTCGCCTCATCGATGGCGGCAGCGTAGATCTCCCGCGGTGCCCCGAAGAACTTGATGCCGTCGGCACCTTCCTTCTTGATTTTCTGTACCCAGTTACGGGCCTCCTCCGGATTTTTAAATGAACCCTGATGGCCCATGCCAAAACCGATATAGGCTGCGATACGGGGTGCTGTAATCTCGTTTTTTCGGCTGCGCTCCTTCTGCCGG
Organism: Balneolaceae bacterium; assembly: GCA_033722635.1. Taxonomy (GTDB): domain Bacteria; phylum Bacteroidota; class Rhodothermia; order Balneolales; family Balneolaceae; genus JAWVYR01. Next base: position 5,513 of record JAWVYR010000140.1, read on the forward strand.
AGGGTCCAATCCATACCGTTGAACGATCCCGGCTCACGAATAGTGGTGATTCCGTGGGCCATCCACAGCTTGTATACATATTCGGCGGGCGTTCCCTGAGCGGAACCTCCGGTATGTGCATGCATGTCGATGAATCCCGGCATCAAATACATTCCCTCGGCATCCAGTTCCCGGTCGTCCTCTTCCGCCTTAGGCCGGCGCCTGTCGTTGATCGGAAGCCCCGGATATCCCACCGAACGAATCGAGGCGATCCGGTTATTCTCTACGACAATATCCACGGGTCCCTTAGGTGGTGAACCGGTACCGTCTATCAAGGTTACTCCCCGGATGATCAGGCGTTCGAAGGGCCCTTCGCCTTCCGAACGCTCGGGAGCTTCCGGAATCTGCGCGTTTGTATTTTGAATGGAAAAAACAACAACAGCCAGGATGGCCAAAAATGTTCTCAAAATGTTCATAATGGATCGGGAAATGTATTCTTTAATCAAGGGTGATGCGCTGATTGACAATGTTGATTAAGACGATTGAAGCGAGTATCTGAATCGGGGGTAAAGGTATTAAATAAGCTCAGAGCAACAAAGCACCCTCGTGTTTTAATAACCATTTTTTACGTTCGATTCCACCGCTGTATCCGACCAGCCGGTTGTCTGCCCCGATAACCCGATGGCAGGGGATAATGACAGGGATGGGATTGCTGCCGTTAGCCTTGCCTACGGCGCGTAACGCCTGTGGATCGCCGAGCCGTTCTGAAAGCTGACGGTAGGTGACGGTGGAGCCGTAAGGAATCTGCTGTAATGCCGACCACACCCTGCGCTGAAACCCGGTACCGTCCGGATCAAGCGGAAGATCAAATTTACGGCGGTGGCCGGTGAAATAGGCTGTCAGCTGATCACTCGCACTCAACAGTATCGGGTTGTTTGAAAAGAAAACCGGTTTCCCCTTCGAAAATTGAATTTTTTTGAGGGATTTGTCATCCGAAAAAAGCCTTAAAATGCCTATAGGAGTGTCTAAATCCCTTTTTTCCATATTTCATAAGATAAAGAAAAAAAATTGTATTTAATCTGTAACAATTACCCGTTACGCCTCTCTTATACATACAAACGCTCAAGTTTGTCTCTCTAAGACCCTAATCTAGTTAGTCAACTAGTCACTCCTAAAATGCTGAAACCTAAAGCATAAAACCCGGGACTGATCCTCCCGGGTTTTTTATTTTCCCCTCTTTGGTTCTGTCTTTGATCACACATTAGATTATACCTCGTTATGACTCTCCAGCGTCGTAACACTGAAAGACTTGGTATCTCCTTTTTTTAATCCATCCTGATGAAAAGCCACGCTATCGTTAACAGAAGAAGGGATATACCCGCCGTAA
>JAWVYR010000141.1:0-6870 GCA_033722635.1 Balneolaceae bacterium
ATAAGACAAAAGCCTGCATTGCAGAAACGATTCAGCCCTCCAAAGTATTCATTGGGGGTGCTACCCGCCGGGAAGTGTATGCATATAGTAACACCAAATGTCTGTCGAAAAATAACTCAAAAACATAACACCATATATCATGCTACAGAAGATACATTTCATACCCTATATTCTTGCTTTCGCACTCCTGCTCGGTTTCTCGCTGATTGGCTGCGATACTACTTCCGACAGCGGAGATCAAGCTTCGCTGTCGCTGCAGTTCAATACCGTGAGCTCGTCATCTAGCACCCAGGCCCCTTCCGGAATGATCCATGCCGTTGACGATACGCTGAGAATAAGCGGATCGAACGGTACGCTCGTGATCTCCGATATACGCTTTATCGTCGAGGACTTTGAGCTGGAGAAGGCCGACGGCGAGTGCGAGGGTTTGCCCGATGAAGATGATTGTGAAGAGTTGGAATCCGATCCGTTCTTTGTGGATCTGCCGCTGGAGGGCGAGACCATTGATCTCGGTACCACTCCGATAGAGCCCGGCTTGTATGAAGAACTGGAATTTGAGACCGATGATCTGGAAATCGATGAGGAAGAGGACCCCGAAGAGCAACAGCAGAAGCAGGAACTTCTCGATCAGGTGCGCTCGGTATTTCCCGAGTGGCCCGACTCGGTCAGCATGGTGATCGTCGGAACATTCGTCTCGACCCAGGGCGACAGCACGGACTTCAAGACGTTTGCTGAAGCCGAACTTGAAATCGAACTGGAATTCAACCCGCCCCTGGAAGTGATCGACAATACCATCAACAAGCTGGTCCGGGTAAATATCAACCCGACCGACTGGTTCCTGCGTCCCGACGGTACGGTGATCGATCTCTCTCAGTTTGACTTCGAGAACACCGGGCAGATCCTGGAATTCGAGGCGGAGATCGAAAACGGTTTCAAGTCGGTGGAAGTCGAAGATGAAGAGGATGATTAGATAGGCCGTACGGTTTTAAAATGTGCGTTTGACAACACCCAAGAGAAGGCGCCGGTTGCCGGATCAGGCACCGGCGCTTTTTTATATCATGCATACGCTTGCAGTCACACGGTCTGTATGCCTTGCCCCGACTTATGGCATAAGGAGGGTGGGATTATAGAATAGGTTAATGAAGATTACATCTGCTTAACGATGGGCGAAATCAGGCAGGTATAAAAAAAATTAGCAGCCATCCAGTCAAGGAGTGGCTGCTAAATATCATCTACAGACGGCTATTACCCCATTTGCACTACTAACATAATTCAGCGCGGGCTGTTGTTCAATAGATAGAATTCGGTAATTTGCGTAAGTAAAATTACGTAACCCATTTTTGGCAGTACCGTTTACAGTGAAACAAGGTCATTTTTGATCGCATAACGGACCAGGTCTGCCGTATTTTTCAGATGCAGTTTCTCCATCAGGTTCGCCCGGTGGGTATCCACGGTGCGGGGGCTGATATAGAGCTTTTCTGCAATCTCCTGGCTGGTATATCCCTCGACGATCAGGATCAGGATCTCATGCTCCCGTTTGGTGATATCGGCTTTTTTGCGGGGCGAGAGCGAAGAGGGTTTACTGTTGGTAAAAGAGTGGGTAAGAATCTGGGTGACCGTCTCGCTGAATACCTGCTGGTTGTTCATGATTGCCCGGATTCCCTGCAGCAGCTCCTCTTTCTCGGTGTTTTTAAGCAGGTACCCGTTGACACCAGCTTTCAGTGCCCGGTTCACGATATCTTCATTTACATGCATCGAAAGAATAAGGATTTTCACATCGCTGCTCTTGCGGCGGATCGCGCGGGCGGTCTCGATGCCATCCATATCGGGCATATCCACATCCAGGACGCACAGGTCGGGCTGCAGCTTTTCGTAAAGCTCCACACACTCTTTGCCGGATGAAGCCTCCCCGACGATCTCCACATCTTCAACGGCGTTCAGATAGGTGGTGATGCCGTATCGGAGAATCTCATGGTCGTCCGCAATCAATATGTGGATGATATCTTGTGACTTGCTCATATTTTTTGATACCGAACCGGCTGCCCTGGCACGGATTTTTTTTATCTCGAGAATAACAAACTAAAGTAATCAATCCCGTACTTATAAGTAAATTAATGTTTAATAACCCATTTCAGGGAATAAGGAGCATCAATCCATAGATCGAGAGCGCAGATTTTAGGCTCCATGCAAGGGTGCGGATCCAATTGGAAAATATTAATTTCTTGATCAGTTTCAGGTCCGTTTCCTCCCTCAATTTGCGATGAATCGGCATCTGAAGCGCGAAGGTGCTTGCCCAGATCAGCAGCAGCAGCGCCAGCCCGATGAGGTTGATATCGAAGAACAGTTCATAGGCAACGACCAGGATGATCGAGGTGGCTAACTCAGCAACCATCACGGGTATGACCAGCCAGGCGATGCGGTACACATGGCTGTAGTGAAACTGCAGAAAGCTGGGGGGATCCAGTGAGGTGAACCCGGGGTACTGCACCAGCTGCACGAACCATATCAAACCGGTCATGAAAAGGGTGCAGACCGCATTGATAAGAAAGATTTTCACAAACATGATTTCATTGCCATTATGAGTGAGCGATTGGTTCTCATATTACTTATTTTCAGCCTTCCAATATGGTCAGTTTAAGCAGATAAGATCAAGAAAATTTATGGATTGGAAACGGACGCATACCTGCGGGGAGCTCGGTGAAGATGATAAAGGCAAAGAGGTGGTGCTGAACGGGTGGGTAGCCTCCCGAAGAGATCTCGGCGGACTCATCTTTATCGATTTGAGGGATCGGTACGGCGTTACACAGGTGGTATTCAGTGAAAAGACCCCCGAAGTTCATGAGAGGGCGGAGCAGCTTCGATCTGAATTTGTGATTGCCGTCGGAGGGGAGGTGAAGAAGCGCGGCGAGGAGAATATCAACCCGGAGCTCTCCACGGGCGCCATCGAGATTTTTGCCAGCGACCTCCATATTCATTCAACCGCCGATACCCCCCCGTTCGAGATAAAGAACGATATCACGACCGGTGAGGAGCTGCGGCTTAAATATCGCTACCTGGATCTTCGGCGGGAGGATATGCAGCAGAATATGATGCTCCGCTCCGATATCTATCACTCCGTGCGGTCCTTCTTTTACAATCACGATTTTGTGGAGGTGGAGACGCCGGTATTGATGAAGAGCACCCCCGAGGGGGCCCGCGATTATCTGGTGCCCAGCCGGGTCAACCCCGGTAAATTCTTTGCCCTCCCGCAGAGCCCCCAGACCTACAAACAGCTGTTGATGGTCTCGGGATTTGATCGATACTTTCAGATTGTGAAATGTTTCCGGGACGAGGATCTGCGGGCCGACCGCCAGCCCGAATTCACCCAGATCGATATTGAGATGTCGTTTGTGGATGAGGATGATGTGATGAAAATCACCGAGCTGTTGATGCAGAAGGTGCTGAAAGATGCCGCTGCGGTGGATCTGGACCTGCCGCTGCCGCGGATGACCTACCGAGAGGCGATAGAGACCTACGGTACCGACAAGCCGGACCTGCGGTTTGGCCTGCCGATTGCGGATCTTTCCGATATCGTTGAGCATTCCGATTTCAAGATATTTTCCAGGACGGTGCAGGAGGGAGGTGCGGTGCTCTGCATTGCGGTACCGGAGCAAGGGGATATCGGGCGCGGTGCGATCGACCGACTGACGGAACGGGTGCAGGATGAGATCGGTGCTGCCGGACTGATCTACATCAAATGGGAGGAAGAAGGGGGTTGGAAGTGCAGCGTGGAGAAATTCCTGAAAGAGGGCACGGTGGAAAAGATGGTCGAAAAAGCCGGTGCCGCGGAGGGCGACCTGGTGCTGATCCTGGCGGGTCCCAGGCCGCAAATCTACAAACAGGCCGGGGATCTCCGCCTGATGATCGGCCGGGAATATGAACTGATTGAGACTTCGGGATATCAGCTGGCCTGGATCACCGACTTTCCGCTGGTGGAGTGGGATGAGGAGGCGGAGCGGTACGATTCCCTTCACCATCCCTTCACGTCTCCCCGGGAGGAGGACCTCGGGCAGCTCGATTCCGATCCCGCTACCGTGCGCTCCAGGGCGTATGACCTGGTGATGAACGGCTACGAGATCGGAGGAGGATCGATCCGGATTCATGAGCCCGAACTGCAGAAGAAGATGTTCAGGCTGCTGGGTATCGAGGAGGAAGAAGCCCGGGATCGCTTTGGTTTTTTGCTGGAGGCGTTTCGCTACGGGGCGCCTCCCCACGGCGGCATCGCGCTGGGGCTCGACCGCATTGCGATGATTCTGGCGGGCGGCAAAAGCCTCAGGGATGTGATCGCCTTTCCCAAAAATCAGAAGGCGCAGAGCCTCATGGACAACAGTCCCGATTACGTGGATCAGGAGCAGCTGGATGAACTGCATATCGAAGTGAAGAGCGACATCAAAGAAAACGATTAACCCTTTATTTAAAAATACCATTGAAAACTGTAGGCATCGACGGGTGCCAGGCGGGGTGGATTGCCATCAGCCTGGACGAGGATAACGCAGGATACTGGCTTCAGGAATCGGATGAGGAACTGAAGGAGACGATCGAGGATTTCGATCGCGTCTTCATCGACGTACCGATCGGGCTGGAGGATGAGAACTATGTGAGGGAATGCGACAGACAGTTGCGGGAACGACTCGGACCCGACTACAAGGCGAGTGTGTTCAACCCTCCGATCAGGCCGGCGCTGCATGCCCCTACCTATGCGGAGGCTTCCATGGAAAGCTACGAGTCCACCGGGAAGAAGATCTCGATTCAGGCCTGGAACATCGCACCCAATATTCGTACGGTCGACCGGTTTCTGCAGAATCATAAGGAGTTCCGGGAGAAGGTATTTGAGAGCCATCCGGAACTGCTGTTTCAGATTCTCAACGGGGGAAAATCGATATTGCAAAAAAAGGAAACCAAGAAAGGGCTTCGCCACCGGCTCGACCTGATCAAGAAACACAGCCAATATGCCGACGATTTTTTCAGGGATATCAAGGAGGAATACCGCCGGAACCAGGTGGATGAGGATGATATTGTGGATGCGATGGCTCTGGCCCTCTTTTCCAACTGGTCGGTCGGCCAGGAGCTGAAAACGATTCCGGAGGATCCGCCGGAGGACTCCACGGGACTTCCCATGGCGATTCACTACGTATAAGCGGCTTGTCGTCTGGATTCGGGACAGGTGAAATCAGCAGGGTAGATCCGGTTATGAGGGTGGGCTGCTCTCCCCGGTCTGCAATATATTTTTATATTTGGCACCTGCCTTGTAGACCCGGTTCACCCCGTTGAAGCCGGCGATCCGGTACGCCTCTCCGAGGGTCGGATAGTTCATCACATGCTGGATGAAGTAGCGGATATCGCCGTTGTACGACATCACCGCCTGCCCCAGATGGATCAGGTTGCACGCCTCCTCACCCATGATATGCACCCCCAGCAGCTTCAGGGTGTCGGTGCTGAAGACCAGCTTCAGGATCCCCTCATCGTTGTTGATCATGTCGGCTTTTGCAATATTTTTGAAATAGGCCCGGCCAACAGTCACATTCAACCCCATATCCTTGGCCTCTTTTTCCGTCAGGCCGATATAGGAGATCTCCGGAATGGTGTAGATGCCGAAAGGAATCTGATCGGGCACATTCAGCGCCGGGATGTCGAACATGCTGCAGGCGGCCAGCCGCCCCTGCGTAAAGGAGGCGGAAGCCAGGCGGGGAAAACCGGTGACGTCGCCTGCGGCGTAGACGTTATCGGTATGGGTCCGGTAGTTGTCGTCGACGATCACAAATCCTTTGTCATCCAGCTGGAGATCGATATTCTCAAGCCCGATCCCCTCGGTATTCGGCTTCATGCCGCCGAGAAACAGGGCGTGCTCAGTCTCGAGCACCTGTCTTCGGGTATCGCCGGTTTTGTTGTGAAAACAAACCTCGGTGGTGTTGCGCAGCGGGTTGAACTGTACATCCTCCACCTCCACACCACAGAGGATGGTAATATCCTTGCGCTCCAACGACTGGTCGACATGATTTTTGATTTCATGATCGAGGAAGTTGAGGTAGTCATCCTGTTCATTGAGTATCGTGGTGCGGGTGCCGAGTGCCGAAAAGATGGTTGCATACTCCAGCGCATTGATTCCGGTTCCGATAATCACCAGCCGCTTGGGGATGTGGGTGATCTGGAGAATCGACCGGTAATCGAGAATTTTGTCATGGTCGACTTCAAACTGCTCGGGTTGTTCCGGGGAGGAACCGGTGCATATCAGGATAAAATCGGCCGTGTATTTCTGGATGGTCCCGATATGGGTCTCTACCTCTACGGTATGGCGGTCGAGGAGGCGCCCGAAACCCCGGGCCACGTCCACCTGGTTTTTGATCAGGTCGTTCTTCACCTTGCGGTTCTCCTTTTCGAGAATCTCATCCTTGTATTTCAGCAGATCCTCCATCCGGAAGCGTTCATAGGGCTTGCGGGCGTCCTTGTCGCCAAACTGAGTATTGAAATCGAGTATGGTTTTGGCGGTCTCCCGCAGCGCCTTGCTCGGAACCGTCCCGGTATTGATCCAGGTGCCGCCCAGGTATTTCTCGTGCGATTCGACCACCAGCACCTTTTTGTCGAATTTGGAACTTTGCATGGCGCAGGAAAATCCTGCCGGTCCGCTGCCGATTATTATAACGTCATAGTCTCGAGCCATTATCCCCTAACTGATTTACTGAAGCATGCGATGGAACCTATTAAAATAGAATAAATATTATAGGAATTCTTCAAAAGCTTGACGGCGGACGAAACGGAGATGCTGAACCGGAAGATGGAACGAATAAACCGGCAGAATTGATTTGTTCAGTGCAGATATTCACCCATGCAGGA
>JAWVYR010000142.1:0-6858 GCA_033722635.1 Balneolaceae bacterium
ACAAGGGTGATCTGTTGCTCAAGATCAATGACAGCGAGCTGCAGGCCCAGCTCAACAGGGCCCGGTACCGGCTTGATCTTGCCAGTGAGCGAGAGCGACGACAGCGCAAGCTCCTGGAAAAAGGTGGCATTAGCCAGGAGGATTACGATGCCACGCTCAATGAAGTGAATGTGCTGCGGTCGGAGGTGCAGTTGATCAATGCTCAGATCGAAAAAACCGAAATCGTCGCGCCCTTTACCGGCCGGGTCGGATTGCGCTATGTAAGTGAGGGCAGTTATATCTCACCGAGCACCCGCATCGCTTCCCTGCAGAATATCAACCCGATGAAGATCGATTTTTCGATACCCGAGCGCTATGTAAATGCCGTGGAAGTGGATGACAGGATCAGCTTTACTGTCCAGGGCACCGAACAAACTTTTGAAGGACGTATCTATGCTATCGAACCGCGCATCGATTCCCAGACCCGCACCCTGCAGCTGAGGGCCTACAGCAACAACGATGAAGGCCTGCTGATACCTGGTGCTTTCGCCGATCTTGAGCTGATCCTGCAAAATATCGAAGATGCCCTCATGATCCCTTCGATATCTCTGGTTCCCGAATTGCAGGGACAAAAAGTTTTTCTCTATCGCAGCGGTTCGGTGGTTGAACAGCCGGTCGAGACCGGCATCCGGACGGAGGAAAGGGTGCAGATCACCGAGGGGCTTTCCCCGGGAGATACGGTCCTGACCACCGGCCTTCTCCAGGTACGTCCCGGTATGGGAGTGGAAATTAATGAGCTGGAGAATCAACAATGAGCTTAACATCTCTCAGTATTCGCAGGCCGGTACTGGCTTCCGTGATGTCGATCGTCATCACGCTTTTCGGGGTGATCGCTTTCACCTTCTTGGGCGTTCGCGAATACCCGGCCGTCGATCCACCCATCATTACCGTAAGCACAACTTATATCGGGGCCAATGCCGATGTGATCGAATCGCAGATAACGGAACCGCTGGAGGAGTCGGTGAATGGGGTTGCCGGCATCAAAACTTTAACCTCCACCAGCCGTGAGGGCCGCAGTACCATTACGGTGGAGTTTGATATCGATGTGGACCTGGAGACGGCGGCCAACGATGTCCGCGACCGGGTTTCGCGGGCCGTGAGCAGTTTGCCGGCCGACGCGGAGCCCCCCGTGGTATCGAAGGCCGATGCCGATGCCTTCCCGATCGTATTCCTGAATGTAAACAGCGAACGGAGAAACCTGCTTGAGTTGACCTCCATTGCCGACAATGTGTTCAAGGAACGGCTTCAGACGATACAGGATGTGAGCAGCGTGCAGATCTGGGGATCGCAGGAGTATTCGATGCGCATGTGGATGGATCCGATGAAACTGGCCGCCTATGACCTTACCCCGCTGGATGTCAGAAATGCCCTCAGCCGGCAAAATGTGGAGCTGCCCTCCGGCCGTATCGAGGGAAGAACCACCGAGCTGACGGTGCGAACCATGAGCAGAATGACCAGCGTGAAGGAGTTCAACAACCTGATCATCCGTGAAACCGGGGGGAATATCGTTCGTTTCCGCGATATCGGGCGGGCGGAACTCGGTCCGCAAAATGAACGAACCATACTGAAACGCGACGGCGTGCCGATGGTGGGGGTGGTTGCGATTCCGCAACCCGGGGCCAACCAGCTCTCGATCGCCACCGAGGTATTCGACAGGATCGAGGATATCAAAAGTGATCTGCCGCCCGATATCGAAGTCGCCACCGGGTTCGACTCCACCGAATATATCGAGAAATCGATATTCGAGGTGGAACAGACCATCTTTATCGCACTGATTTTGGTGATCATGATCATCTTCCTGTTTTTGAGAGACTGGCGTACCACGTTTATTCCTATCATCGTGATCCCGATCGCCCTGATCGGCTCTTTTTTCGTGATGTATATAGCCAACTTCTCCATCAACGTTCTGACCTTGTTGGCGATCGTTTTGGCGATCGGCCTGGTGGTGGATGATGCGATCGTGGTACTTGAGAATATCTATGCCAAGATCGAGATGGGGCTGGAACCGGTGGAGGCCGGGATCCTGGGCTCCAAGGAGATCTTTTTCGCCGTGGTGGCTACCTCGCTGGCCCTGGTATCGGTCTTCATGCCGATTCTTTTCATCGGCGGAGTGACTGGAAGGCTCTTTCGGGAGTTCGGCGTGGTGATAGCCGGAGCTGTGATTATTTCCACCTTTGTGGCGCTGACTCTCACTCCCATGCTTTCGACCAAGTTTTTGCGAAAGGGTCAGAAACACAGCCGGTTCTATTACAAGACCGAACCTTTTTTCAAATGGCTGAGCAGCGCCTACAGAAATTCGCTCGAAACCTTCATGAAACGCCGCTGGATGGCGTTCGTTATCATTGTGGCGGCCGGCAGCCTGATCATAGGGTTGGGCGTCTTCCTGCCGGAAGAGGTGGCCCCACTGGAAGATCGCGGCAGCGTTCGCATGTTCTCGACCGCTCCGGAGGGAGCTTCCTTTGAGTATATGGATCATTACATGGATCGGTTGGTGAATGCCGTGAAGGATACCGTACCGGAAGAGGATCGGGAGGCTGTCATATCGGTGACCTCACCCGGTTTTGGTGCTGCCAGCTCTGTAAACTCCGGGTTTGCTTTTTTGATATTGACCGATCCCGAGGAGCGAGAACGTTCACAGCAGGACTACGCGGACCGGTTGACCGGGGTAGTCAGCGATCTAACGGGAGCCCAGACCTTTGTATCCCAGCCGCAGAGCATCGGTACCCGGAGTCTCGGGCTGCCGGTCCAGTATGTGCTGCAGGCGCCCAACATCGACAAACTCAAGGAGGTGATCCCGCAATTTTTGGAGGAAGCGCGAAATGAACCGATCTTCACTTTTGCCGATGTGAACCTGAAATTCAACCGGCCCGAGCTGCAGGTGGAGATCGATCGCAACCGTGCGCAGGCCCTCGGCGTCTCCGCTATCGACATTGCCCAGACCTTGCAACTTTCGCTGAGCGGACAGCGATTCGGATATTTTATCATGGATGGAAAGCAGCACTGGGTGATCGGGCAGGTGAGACGTGAAAACCGGGACGAACCGGTGGATCTTACCACCCTGTATGTGCGCAGCAACAGCGGGAGGCTTATTCAGCTCGACAACCTTGTGAAGATATCGGAAGAGAGCAGCCCTCCCCAGCTGTTTCGATTCAACCGATTTGCCTCGGCCACCATCTCCGCCGGGCTGGCCAAAAACCGGACCATCGGCGAGGGGATCGAGGTGATGGATCAGATCGCAGGCAGGGTGCTGGATAATTCGTTCTCTACGGCTTTAAGCGGACCCTCGCGTGATTTCGTGGAAAGCGCATCCAATCTCAACTTTATCTTTGTACTGGCCCTGATTTTGATCTACCTGGTGCTGGCTGCCCAGTTTGAAAGCTTCCGGGATCCTTTTATCATCCTCTTTACTGTACCCCTGGCTCTGGCCGGTGCAATGCTCTCGCTTTGGTACTTCGATCAGACCCTCAATATTTTCAGCAAGATCGGCATGATCATGCTGATCGGCCTGGTGACTAAGAACGGTATACTTATCGTGGAGTTTGCCAATCAACGCCAGCAACATGGACTCAGCATCATGGAGGCGATTCTCGATGCCGCCGGAGCCCGTTTCCGTCCGATACTCATGACCACCCTCTCCACCGTGCTGGGCATCCTTCCCATAGCACTCGCGCTGGGAGCAGGCGCGGAAAGCCGGACCTCGATGGGTATTGCCGTCATCGGCGGATTGATCCTGGGGAGTTTCTTTACCCTCTACGTTATCCCAGCCGTCTATTCCTATTTTTCATCGGTCAAAAGCGGTGAAAAACGGGTGGATCCCGAGCTGATCGAGAAAGCCGAGGATTACGAGCCGGCAAAAATCAGTTAATAACAATGAGAATCTGTCAGCGATGAAGAACTTACCCTCATGGATCCTTCTTGTCACTACGATTTTACTGTTATCCGGTAACGCGGCCGCCCAGGAGTTGATGAGCCTGGATGAGGCCGTGAGGATCGGGCTTGAGAATAATTTCTCCATTCTGATTGCAAGGAATCAGTCGGATATTGCAGCCAACAACAACACCCTCGGCAACGCCGGCTTCTTTCCAACAGTCAGCGCCCAGGGAACCCGTACCGAGCGTATTGAAAATACCACCTTCGCCACACTTGATACCGAGACAAGCTTCACGGGAGCGGAGTCGCAATCCACCAATGCGTCGGCGAACCTGAACTGGACGATTTTTGATGGTACCAGGATGTTCATCACCAGGGACAAGCTCGCTGAGCTTGAGCACCTGAGCGACCGGCAGCTGCGATTGTCGATCGAAACCTATATCGCCGGCATCACCGGTATCTACTACGATATCATCCGCCGTAAAAAGACCCTCGAGGTGTTGCGGAATACTGTTGAGATTTCCGAGGAGCGGGTCCGAATAGCAGAGACCAAAAGGGATCTGGGTTCCGGATCGGAATTCGATCTGCTGCAGGCCCGGTCGGATCTCAATGCAGACCGTGCGGCGGTGATCCGGCAGGAAACCCTGCTGAACGACGCCAAAGTTGCTCTCAACCAACAGCTGTCCCGGGAAGTCGACACCTCCTACTTGGTGGCCGACCTGATTCCGTTGGAGGGGGAACTGGTTTATGAACAGCTGGTCCGGCAGGCACTTGCGGAGAATCCCGGGCTGGCAGTGGCACGAAGCGACCAGCGGGTGACGGAGTTGGAGATTAAAGAGATTCAAAGAGAACGATATCCGGAAATCGATCTGAACGTGGGCTACAGCTATTCACGAAATGAATCGGGAGGCGGATTTTTTCAGTTTAACGAGACCGACGGCCTGAACTACGGCATCACGGCCCGAATCAATCTGTTTGACGGATTTGATATCAACCGCCGGGCACAAAACGCCAGAATCAGGCTGCGAAATCAGCAGCTGGCCATCGAGGATCAGACCAATCGCATCAAGGCCGGCTTGTTGAGTGAATACCGGAGTTACCAAAATTCCCTGAGGCTGGTCACACTGGAGGAGGACAATCTGGATATCGCTCAGCAGTCGATGGAGATTGCATTGGAGCGCTTCAAACTCGGCACCATCAGTTCAATCGAGTTGAGGGAGGCACAGCGCACCCTGATCGACGCTGAGAACCGGCTTATCCAGGCCAGGTTTGAAGCTAAGGTGGCAGAAACGGAGCTGATGAGATTGAGCGGGAAGCTGACCGAGCGTCGTTGAAAGTCAGGCGGATCCGTTATTCAGGTTGAATATCATGGTGATCTTGGTGCCGTTTTCGGAAAAGTTCACTTCCTCGGCGAACTGTTCAATGATGAATACACCCCGACCCCCTTCGTTTAGTATATTCTCTTCTTGTAACGGGTCGGGAAGGTCGTTCGGATCAAAACCTTCTCCTTCATCTTTTACACTTATCGACAGGGTTTCGTCGTCGAGATGGGCCTTGACCTGAACTTTTTTTGAAGGATCGATTTTGTTGCCGTGCAGAATAGCATTGGTTACCGCTTCGCTGAGCGTGAGCAGTACCGTATCAAACTGGTCCTCGTTCAGATCCGCCCATTCCTGCAGGTCTCTTGCAATTTCATTCACTCTTTCGATCTCCTCGTAGGTCGAAGAGAGAGTCATTTCCTTGGTTTTAGGTTCTTTCATTTCAATCCGTTGATCTCATTAAAATACGAGCGTTTGATCAGGCGTAGATCCCCCGCATCTTCAGTGTGGCCGCCACCTTGTTAATGGCGTAGACGTAGGCTGCCTGGCGCAATGTGATGTCGTACTCCTCACTGACTTTATAGAGGTTGTCGAAGGCGTCACGCATCATCCTGTTCAACCGCCGGTTGACCCGTTCTTCCGTCCAGAAATATCCCTGCCGATCCTGTACCCATTCAAAATAGGAGACGGTCACTCCGCCGGCGTTGGCCAGGATATCGGGTATCACCACAACTCCCTTTTCCTCCAGTATTGAATCGGCATTGGCGGTTACCGGTCCGTTGGCTCCTTCCGAAATGATTCGGGCTTTCACCTGGCCGGCGTTATTGCGGTTGATCTGGTCCTCTTTGGCGGCCGGAACCAGTACATCGCATTCGAGCTGCAGCAGCTCCTCGTTGCTGATCGGTTCCGCCTCCGGATATCCCTCCAGGGAGTTGTTGTTTTCCTGTGAATAGGCGATCGCTTCCGGTATATCGATGCCGTTTTGGTTGTAGTACCCGCCGGAAATATCACTTATCGCAATAATTTTTGACCCCTGTTCGTACATCAGGCGAGCCGAAATCGATCCAACATTTCCGAACCCCTGAACCGCAACGCTGCACTTGTTGGGTAGAATACCCATCTTGTTGAGAGCAGCCAGCGTCACGGTGACCACCCCCCGGCCGGTCGCCTCCTTGCGTCCATGGGAGCCCCCCAGAATGGTGGGTTTGCCGGTAACCACCGCAGTTTCCGTGCGATGCACGTTCATGCTGTAGGTATCCATGATCCACGCCATGATCTGCTCATTGGTGTTCATATCGGGAGCAGGTATATCGCGGTCGGGGCCGAACACCTCGAGCATGTTGGCGGTGTACCGCCGGGTAAGGCGTTCCAGCTCGGCATTGGAAAGTTCCTTGGGATTGCAGCGGACCGCTCCCTTTGCTCCCCCAAACGGTACATTGGCGATCGCACATTTCCAGGTCATCCAGGCAGCCAGTGCCTTTACCTCTTCCAGGGTTACATCGGGTGCATAGCGAATGCCCCCCTTGGAAGGGCCTAGTACGTTGTCGTGTATCACCCGGTATCCCTCGAATACCTGAATCTCCCCGGAGTCCATCACAATCGGTATCGAGACGATCACCTGTTTTACGGG
>JAWVYR010000143.1:0-6851 GCA_033722635.1 Balneolaceae bacterium
GATCAGCTGCGCAGCCAGTTGCGTACGATTCGCTCGCGGGTCAACAGCGGGGTGGTGCTGCCCAGCCAGCAGCGTATTCTCGAAGTGGAGCTGCTTAACGCCTCACAGGACTCCCTGCAGACCCGCCACGATATCACTGCTGCTTTCGGGGTGTTGGAAGAGTTGATAGGGGAAGAGATATCGCCCGGGAAAGAGCTGGCGATACCGGAAATCGAGCTTCCCGCGAACCCCGGCCGGCTGCCGGAGCGCCCTGAATATGCACTATTTCAATCTTCCATAGAGGTGCTGAAACAGCGCCGGGCATTAAATGAAGCGCAGAAAGTACCCAAGATATCGGCCTTCGGCACCACGGCATACGGTCGGCCAGGCCTGGATGCTTTTGATGACGACCTACAGGCCTATTATATCGTGGGGGTCCGCCTGCGATGGAACTTTTGGGACTGGAGAAATGCGGATCGGCAATCCCAGGTGCTGCAGCATCAAAAACAGATGGTCGAAGCCGATGAGTCGGCCTTCACCCGCCAGTTGAATGGAACGCTGAAGCAATCGTTGCAATCGATCCATGCCCTGGAGGAGTTGATTAAGCGTGACGGTGAGATCATCAGTCTGCGCGAGAGGGTGGTAAGGGAAAGTTCAAGCCAGCTGAAAAACGGAACGATCACCGCCACCGAATATGTGACCGAGCTGACCAAAGCAAACCAGGCGCGGCTCACCAGGTTTATGCACGAAGTGCAGCTGGCCAAACAGAAAATCAATTACATCACCATACTGGGATTACCATGGAACGAAGAATAGTTATTGCTGCAGTCATTGTTATTTATCTGGCGGTATCGGCCTGCTCGACCGACGAGAAGTCGGATGCCTACGGACAGTTTGAAGCCACTGAGATCACCGTTGCGTCCGAGGTTGGCGGCAGGCTGGTTGAATTTGCCGTCGAGGAAGGACTTACCTTCCGGGCCGGGGAGAAGGTAGGGATGGTCGATACCACCATGCTCGCACTCCGGGAAAAAGAACTGAGGTCTCAACTGGAAGCGGTTAAGGCGCGCCTGGTGCAGATCGATGCCCAGAAAGAAGTGCTCAAGGAGCGGCTGGCTACTGCCCGGAAAGATCTGCAAAGATTCAGGGACATGATTGAACAGGAGGCAGCCACCCCGCAACAGGTCGACAACCTGGAGGGGCAGGTGAGGGGGCTGCGGAAGGAGATCGATGCCCTGCAGACGCAGAAGCTGTCGGTACAGGCCGAGATCAACACATTCCGATCCCGCATCGACCAGATCCGCGAGCAGATCGACGATGCCGTCATCTACAATCCGGTGGACGGCACAGTTCTCACCACCTTTGCGGAAAACCGGGAACTGGTCGGCACCGGACAGCCGCTTTACCGCCTGGCCGATCTGGATACGCTGGAATTGAGGGTCTACATCAGCGGAGCGCAGTTGCCCGCTGTGCGGCTCGGCCAAAATGTGGAGGTGCTGGCGGATAAAAATGCGAAGGAGATGCAGACATTTACCGGCCGGATCAGCTGGATCGCCTCGGAGGCGGAGTTCACCCCCAAGATGATTCAGACCAAAGAGGTTCGGGTTACCCAGGTGTATGCGGTGAAGGTTCGGGTGCCCAACAGGCAAGGGATACTCAAGATCGGTATGCCCGGAGAGGTGAATTTCAAGACAGAAAATTAGATAACGGTTCTCGGCTATTCAAATAACCAATAACGAATTCATGATACCGATCGTCGTTGACCATATTACAAAACGCTTCGGGCCCATCACCGCCCTGGATCAGATCTCGTTCGAAGTCGAAGAGGGTGAACTGTTCGGCCTGATCGGTCCCGACGGTGCCGGCAAGACCACCCTGTTCCGCATTTTGACCACCCTGGTGAAGCCGGACGAGGGCACTGCCAGGGTATTGGATTTGGATGTGGTCGGGGAATACAAGCAGATCAGGCCGAAGCTCGGTTATATGCCGGGCCGGTTTTCGCTCTACCAGGACCTGTCGGTCAACGAGAACCTGGAATTCTTCGCCTCCGTATTCGGCACCTCCATCGAGGAACACTATGAGCTTATCAAACCCATATTTCGCCAGCTGGAACCGTTCCGAGCCCGCCTGGCGGGGGATCTTTCAGGTGGCATGAAACAGAAACTGGCCCTCAGCTGTGCACTGATTCACAAGCCCGAAGTTTTGGTCCTGGATGAACCGACCACCGGAGTGGATGCCGTTTCCCGTAAGGAGTTCTGGGAGATGCTGCACCGGCTCGTCTCACTGGGCATCACGATCATCGTATCCACACCCTACATGGATGAGGCGGAGCAGTGCGACCGGATCGCTTTGATCCAAAATGGACGAATTCTCAACATCGACACACCGGGCGCGGTGGTGGATTCCTTCCAAAAACCACTGATGGCGGTCAAATCCCGCAACAAGTACCGATTGATACAGGAGCTCAGAAGCTATCCTTATGCCGATTCGGTGCAACCTTTTGGGGAGTATGTGCACTATACCGACCGGCGCGGGCAGCCGGATACCGACGGGCTTCGATCCTATCTGGAGGGGCAGGGAGTGGAAGAGCTGGAGATGCATCGTGTTGATCCCGGTATTGAGGACACCTTTATGAAGCTGATGCTGGAGCAGGAGGGGGTCGAACATGGCTGAACCGATGATCAAGGCGGATAACCTAACCCGGATGTTCGGGGATTTCACGGCTGTGGACCATATCAGTTTCCAGGTAGACCGGGGCGAGATCTTCGGGTTCCTGGGAGCCAACGGTGCAGGCAAAACCACCGCCATGAAGATGCTCACCGGGCTGCTGGCCCCGACCGAAGGGGAGGCGGAAGTGGCCGGGTTTGATGTCAATGATGAGGCTGAACAGGTCAAAAGGCATATCGGATATATGAGCCAGAAGTTCTCGCTCTATGGGGATCTGAATATCCGGGAGAACATCCGGTTGTATGGCGGCATCTACGGATTGTCTGATCGGCAGATCAGAGAAAAAACCGAAGAGCTGCTGGAGACCCTGCAGCTTGGGGAGGTGGCAAACAAGCGGATCCAGTCGCTGCCCCTGGGCTGGAAGCAGAAACTGGCTTTCTCCGTGGCACTGCTGCACGATCCGCCCATCGTCTTCCTCGATGAACCGACCGGCGGGGTCGATCCGATCACCCGGAGGCAGTTCTGGGAGCAGATCTACCGCGTCTCGGAGGAGGGAAAGACGGTGTTTGTGACCACCCACTATATGGATGAGGCGGAATACTGCGACCGGATATCGATCATGGTCGACGGCCGGATCGATGCCCTGGACGATCCCAAGGGGCTCAAGGAACGGTTTGACGCCGTTTCAATCGAAGAGGTGTTTATCCAACTGGCCCGGGGAGCGGAGAGATCAACGTGAGAAGTGAAAAGTGAAAAGTGAGAAGTGAGAAGTGAAACGTGAAAAAAATAGATGCCGGATACCGGGTAAGAAAAATCTGAATACTGAATCCTGAATTCTGACTCACTACTCAATACTCACAACTAACTGAACCCTGACACACTGATAATTGGTAACTGAAAATGCACTCATTCAAAGGCTTTGTCATTAAGGAGTTCAAGCAGATCTACCGCGACAAGCGGACCGTGGTGGTGCTGTTCGGCATGCCGGTGATCATGATGATCCTGTTCGGTTTTGCGATCCGCAACGAGGTGGAAAATGCACAGGTAAAGATCTTCGATCCTTCCAAAGATGAGGTCACCCGTCAGATCATCGAAAAGATCGATGCCTCCAACTACTTCACGGTTGTGGGTTCTCTGCAGCAGCTTGATCATACCGGGCAGCTGTTTCGGGAGGGAATGATCGACGAAGTGATCGCTTTTGAAACTGATTTTGCCCGCAAATTGAAAAGGGGAGAGGCACCCAGGGTGCAGATCATCACCGATGCCTCCAATCCCAACCTGGCCCAGCTGACCCAGGATTATACGGCGGCGATCATCGCGGATTTCACATCGGCTTACGGCACCGGACCCGGTATCCAAATCTCCACCGTAGTGCCGCATGTGACCATGCTGTTCAACCCCGAGCTGGAGAGTGCAAACCTCTTTGTTCCCGGGCTGATCGCGGTCATCCTGATGCTGATCAGCGCGCTGATGACCTCGATATCGATCACCCGGGAGAAGGAGATGGGGAACATGGAGATTCTGCTGGTATCCCCGTTGAAGCCCTACCATATCATCATCGGCAAGGTGATGCCCTACCTGGTGCTCTCATTCATCAACGTGGTAACTATTTTGCTGCTGGCCCGCTGGGTGTTCGATGTGCCTTTTCGGGGTTCATACCTCTTTTTTACGGCTGAAGCAACACTTTATATTTTCACCGCCCTGGCGCTCGGCGTCTTCATCTCGACCCGGGCCAACAACCAGCAGACCGCGATGATGGTGGCGCTGGCGGGGCTGCTGCTGCCCACCGTGCTGCTCTCCGGTTTTATTTTCCCGATCCCAAGCATGCCGCTGGTGCTTCAGTGGTTCAGCAATATCATCCCAGCAAAATGGTTCCTGGTGATCGTACGCAGCATCATGCTGAAGGGGACCGGCCTGCAGTTCCTCTGGGTGGAAACCCTGGTATTGGCCGGGATGACCCTGTTTTTTATCGCGATGAGCCTGAAGAGTTTCAAGGAGCGTCTTGAATGAAAGGTGAGAAAGTGAAAAGTGAAAAGTCAAACATCAAATGTGGAAATGGTCATTACTAAATCCCCCTTGAGTTGCTGCCGAATCAGAATCTTCTTCAACCTTTTCAAAGAGGGCTTGAGGGAATGTAGTCAGCTGATGATCAAACACAGTTCATAATTTATGCGAACAATTCGCTTCCTCTTACAGAAAGAGTTTCTGCAGATCTTCCGGAACAAGGGTATGCTGCCGATCATCTTCATCATGCCGGTGATCCAGCTGATTGTCCTCTCGTTTGCGGCCACCTTCGAGCTGAACCTGGTGGATCTGCACCTGGTCGATCTGAATCGATCGGATCTTTCTCGCAGGCTGGTGACCAAATTTACAGCCACTGGCTATTTCCGGATAAAGAGTGAATCGTTCGATCTGGATGACGGGCTGGATGCGATCAACCGCAACGAGGTGAAGCTGGTGCTGGTGATACCGTCCGATTTTGAACGCGACCTGGAAACGCACGGTCCGGCAGAGGTGCAGCTTGTTGTCGATGCGGTGGACGGCACTACCGCCGGGCTTATTCAGTCCTACGGGCAATCGATCATCGCCGATTTCAGCAGGGAGATTCAGCAACCGGTGATCCTAGCCGCCAGCGGAGCTCCGGGCCAGATCGAAACCGTAGCTTCAAGCTGGTACAACCCCAACCTCGATTACCTGCAATATATGGTACCCGGCATCCTGGTGGTGCTGGTTTCAATGATCGGGATGTTCCTGTCGGGCATGAATATTGTGCGGGAGCAGGAGATCGGGACGATCGAACAGCTCAATGTCACCCCGATCAAGCGGTACCAGTTTATCACCGGCAAACTGATGCCGTTCTGGATTATCGCCCTCGCGGAGCTGGCAGTAGGCCTGATGATCGCACGCTACGGCTTCGGTATCCCTTTTGTGGGTAGCGTATGGCTGTTATTTGTGGTCGCCGGCATCTACCTTCTGGCGATCGAGGGGCTGGGACTGTTCATCTCCACCGTCACCAACACCCAGCAGCAGGCGATGTTTATCGCCTGGTTCCTGATGGTGGTCTTTATCCTGATGGGCGGGCTCTTCACCCCGATCGAGAGCATGCCGGTATGGGCCCAGGAGCTGACGATCATCAATCCGATCGCGCATTTCATCAAAATCATGCGGATGGTGCTGCTGAAGGGAGCAGGCTGGGCCGAGATCCGTCATCTGGTGGGGATCCTGGTGCTGATGGCGGCTGTCATCCTTCCCGCGGCGGTCTTCCGTTACCGAAAAACCACGGGCTGATAATTTACAGTTTCGAAACTGCTCTCAGAGTGGTATCCTTTCTTCTATCTTTATAGTCAATTCAGAGATTTTGAATCATGGATAAAAAGCTGGAAAAGATCCGGCAGCGGCTGGACAGTATCGACCAGAACATCATCGAGGCATTGGCCCAGCGGCAGGAGCTGGTGCGGGAGATCTCCGATCTGAAGATCGAGGAATCCTCCGGCATTAGGGATCACGAAAGGGAGGAGGAGCTGCTGGAGCGGATCACCGACCTGGCCCGTGAGGCGGGGCTCGACCGCTATTTTGCCGAGCAGCTGTTCCGGGATATCATCCATCATTCGGTGCGTTACCAGACTCACTCGCTGGTCGACCATCTCAATAAGAGGATGGCTAAGGATTCGGTCAGGGTCTCCTACCAGGGTACCGAGGGGGCGTTCAGCCACCAGGCCGCCTTCCGCCATTTCGAGGAACGGTACTCGGAGGTCTACTCCTACGGGTACGACACTTTTCAACAGGCGGCGGCTGCTGTAGAGGAGGAGAAGGTCGATTATGCGATTCTTCCGATCGAGAACACCACCGCCGGCTCGATCAACGAGACCTACGATATCCTGGGATCGCAGTCGCTGCACATCGTCGGTGAGGAGGTGCTGCGGATTATCCACTGCCTGCTGGGTATCGAAAAGGTGTCGCTGGAGCGGATCCGGCGGATTCTCTCGCATCCCCAGGCGATCGCCCAGTGCAGCCGCTTCCTGGCCCGCCTGCATCGCTGCAAGGTGGAATCCTATATCGATACCGCAATGGCCGCCAAGAAGGTGGTCGAGGATGGCGACCTGTCACAGGCCGCCATCGCCGGCAGCCATGCCGCCCAGCTCTACGGGCTGCAGATCCTGGAGCGGGATATCGCCAACCAGTCGGAGAATTTCACCCGTTTCGTAATC
>JAWVYR010000144.1:0-6817 GCA_033722635.1 Balneolaceae bacterium
ACTATAACGGAAAGGGGATTTTCCCGACCGTCCCCGAATCTCCCTATACCGAAGATGGCGAAGAGGTGGAGTGGCCCGAAGGCCGGTATTCCACCAACCTCTACACCGACAAGTTGATCTCCTATATCGACCGGTATGTTGCCGACGATCGGCCGTTTTTTGCCTACGCTGCCTATACCTCCCCCCACTGGCCACTCCAGGTGGATCCGAAATACTGGAAGAAGTATGAGGAGCAGTACCGAGACGGATATGAGGCACTTAGACTGCGCCGCTTCGAGAATCAGAAAAAACTGGGTTTGATACCCGAGGAGGCTGAATTGCCGCCACTCCACCCAAATGTCAAGCCCTGGGACAGTCTGTCGGAGGAGCAGCAGAAGAGGGAGGTACGTGAGATGGCGCTCTATGCGGGCATGGTGGAGAACCTGGATCATAACATCGGCCGACTTCTTCGGTTCCTGAAGGATAAGGGGGAATATGACAACACCTTGATCGTATTCATATCGGACAACGGGGCTGCGGCCGAGGACTTTTACAACCATGAATATTTCGGCCCCTTCCTTCGGGAGCACTATAGCGATGATTATGAAGAGATGGGAGAATCCGATTCCTTCATCTCCTACGGCCCGGAATGGGCGGAAGCGGGAGCTTCTCCCTTCAGGTATTTTAAAGGGTATACCACCGAGGGCGGCATCAACACCCCGATGGTCATTGCAGGTCCCGGCGTAACGGAGTCTGGCATGGTCTCACACGCCTTCACCACGCTGATGGATCTGGCTCCCACCTTTTATGAGCTCGCCGGCATCACCTATCCCGATCGGTTCAACGGGCGAAAGGTATATCCGCTGAGGGGCCGCTCGCTGATGTCGCTGTTGAGCGGCGAGACGGAACGGGTGCATCCAGAAGATTATGTGTTTGCACTGGAACATCGCGGTTATGTCCAGGTGAGAAGAGGGGACTGGAAACTGGTAAATATTGACCATCCCTTCAGCGAGCAAAACTTCAGGCTTTACAACCTTGCTCGGGATCTTGCTGAACAGGTCGATCTGAAGGAAGCCCACCCAAGGATTTACCGCGAGCTTTTGGAAGAATGGAGGAGGTATCGGGATGAGGTGAAGGTGCGGATTCCACCGCCGTCAAGAGGAACCGGTTTGCAGCATGAGTCCAACCAGATAGATGATGATCAGCCATGAATGCCGATCCCGAACAACTGAAACAGATCGTCCGTAAACTGGCCAACGAACTGGGGCCCCGCGATGCGGGCCATCCCGAAAATATGGCCAGGGTAGCGGATTATATCCGGGAGCAGTTATCAGTCCATGCAAACCGGGTGGAGGAACAGCCCTATGAGGTGATCGGAATGACGGTGCGCAATGTGCGGGCATTTTTTGGGCCGGATACCGATCAACGTATCGTGGTGGGTGCGCATTACGACGTTGCGGGACCCTACCCGGGAGCCGACGATAACGCCAGTGGGGTGGCGGGTCTGCTGGAACTTGCGCGCCTGCTTTCCGGTGATGATCTGACGATGATGGTGGAACTGGTTTCCTATCCGCTGGAGGAACCGCCCTTTTTCTATACCAACGATATGGGCAGCGCGGTTCACGCCAACTCACTGAAAGAGGAGGGAGTCGATCTGCGTGCGATGATCGCCCTGGAGATGATCGGATATTTTCGGGATAAACCGAACAGCCAGCGTTTTCCGCTCTTTTTGCTGCGCCCCTTCTATCCATCCACAGGTAATTTTATTTCGGTGGTCGGCAATCTTTTTCAGCGTTCCCTCGTGAAAACCGTGCGGGAGGCGATGAGAGAGGCTACCCCGCTTCCGGTGGAATCGATTAATGCCCCGCGCATCCTGCCGGGCATCGCGTTGTCCGACCATCTAAACTACTGGAAGGCTGGCTATGAGGCGGTAATGATCACCGATACGGCGATGTTCCGGAATCCCAACTACCATACCGCCTCCGACACACCGGATACGCTTGACTACAGGCGGATGGGACAGGTGGTGGATGGGATCAGGGCGGCGGTGCTGGCCCTGATGGAGTGAATTATCCCAATTTATTATTCTTTTCTGATCACCATAAGGGTGATATCGTCGCTTTGCGATACATTTCTGGAGTGCTCTTGCACCTCCTCGGTTATGAGCTCCATCAGGGTATCGGCTTGGGCATCGCGGTTCTCCCTGATCAGATTGATGAGCCGATGCTGCCCAAATTCCTCATCCTCCTCATTCATCGCTTCGGTGATACCGTCGGTATAGAGCACTAGCAAATCCCCGGAATTCAGTTGTATCTCTTTTTTATCGTACTGGGCATCTTCCAGCACCCCCAGAAGCATCCCGGTCGTTTCCAGTGTCGATGCCTCCGCTCCGTCTTTCATGTAGATCGGCTGGTCATGGCCGCCGTTGCAGTAACTGATGAGATCATTTTGGTAATCCAGGATGCCGAAGAAAAGGGTGGCGAATTTGGTGGATTCCGTGCTGTTGTGCAGCAATTTATTCATATTTTTCATACAGTTTGACTCCTCGGTAAGCATCAGGGTCTGGCTTCGCAGCGCTGCCTGGAGATTGGCCATCAGCATGGCGGCCGGCATCCCCTTGCCGGTGATGTCACCCACACAGAACCCGAGCCGGTTATCGTCCAGGTTGATGAAATCATAATAGTCGCCCCCCACCTCCTTGGCGGGGATGTTGGTACCGCAGATCTGGTATCCGGCGATATCCGGATTGCTTTCGGGCAGCAATCGCAACTGAATATCCTTGGCCAGCCGCATCTCCTCTTTGAGGCTGATCAATGCTTTTTCCTCTTCGTAGAGCCGGGCATTTTCGATCACCTGTGCTGATTCCGAAGCGATGATCGAAAGCAGCCGCCGGTCCTGTTCGGTGAACTCTTTCCCCCCTTTTTTGTTGAATACCGCCAGATAGCCGATCAGGTTGCCCTTGATGATCAGTGGTACACTGAGCAGGGAGTGAAACGATCCGAACGCATCGCCGGAGATCTTGAATCGATCGTCATTGGCGATGTCGTTGCTCAGCAGTGGCTTCTTGTTTTTAAGCATCCATCCGGTGACTCTGTCGTCAAGCCGGATCGGCAGGCGCTCCTTGCTGATATCCTGTTTCCGAATCATGGTTTGAAATGCTTTTTCTTGCTCCTCACCCTTATCCGACTTTTCCAACAGGCTGATGGCGCCCTCCTCCACTTCCAGGTGTTTAATACACTTGAGTACGATCTGATCGATTATATCATCGAGCGGCTGGGTCGAGGATATCGTGGTAGCGATCTCATTCAATACCGACAGCTCATTGACGGCCGCTTGAAGCTTCTGATTTTCTTGGGCTAAACGATCTTTATCAGCCATTTCAGTGGGATTACATTTAATTCAGAAAGATCGGACTCCCGGGAACCAACAAGGGTATATAGATTTCGGTAGACGATCCAGAATGCGGGATAATAATTAAAAAATTAGCGTTATGAGATTAAATATGAAATTAATTAATATATTTTCCACATTCTATAATGGGTACGTGCACCATTTTCATAACAAATATGCTGGATTGTCCGTAAGCTGTAGCCAGTCGCTGTTGAAATAAATAATTCTATCACGTACGCATGAAGGGGAGAACCATTCTTCATTATGAAATAGTCGAAAAAATCGGCGAAGGCGGGATGGGGCAGGTTTATCTGGCAGAGGATACCCGGCTGAAGCGGAAGGTCGCGATAAAATTCCTGCCGAATTATATCGCCAACGATGAGGAAAGCCGACAGCGTTTTAAAATAGAAGCCCAGGCTGCGGCCAAGCTGAACCATCCAAACATAACCCAGATCTTTGCGATTGAAGAATCCGGTGAGGACATCTTTATTGTGATGGAGTATGTGGATGGGCTTGAGCTGCGGGATCTGATCAAGTCGGGCGAGCTCTCTCAGGAGGAGAAAAAACGGATCGCTCTCCAGATTGCCAGAGCATTGAAGGCTGCTCATGAGAAGGATATTATGCACCGGGACATCAAATCCGCCAATATCATGCTGGATGATAACGGCGATGTCAAAATAATGGATTTCGGCCTGGCCCGGATCAGGGGCACCGAGCATATCACCAGGGATCAGGCTACGCTGGGAACCGCCGCCTACATGTCACCCGAACAGCTGCAGGGCAGCCAGGTGGATGAGCACACCGATATCTGGTCGTATGGGGTGGTGCTGTATGCATTGTTTGCGGGCCAGCTTCCGTTTGACGAACCGTATGAACAGGCATTAATCTATGCTATTCTTGATGAAGAACCTCCCCCGATACGGGAGGCTGCCACCGGGGTGCCGGAATATATAGCAGCTATCATAGAAGGCTGTATGCAAAAAGATCCTGATCAACGTATCTCAACAATGGCTGATATCGTTGAGGCGCTGGAAAGCGAACACACCAAGGCGGTTGCGAAAAGTTACCAGCACGAGAATGACGGGCTGATCAGCAGGGTCAGGGAGCTCACGAATTCCCGCATGATCTATGTGTATGCCGTCATACCGGTGATTGTACTATTGATCCTGATACTCTCTACAGGGGATCTGTTCCGATCCGGCGGAGTACCCGAACAGATAAAGCTGGCCGTATTGCCTCCCAACAACATAAGCAAGGACCCTTCCTACGATGTCATCGGAAACGGCCTGATGGAGACACTGACAAGTTCTTTCAAAAATCTGGAAGATTCTGATATTGCGGGCTCGCTTTGGGTATTGCCTTCGTCTGATATCCGGCAATACGGTGTCCGCAGCGTAAGTGATGCTAAAAACAAGCTGAATGCTTCCCTTGTCATCGAATCAAGTATACAGCCTTACGGAGAAGACAGCACCAGGCTAACCGTTAATCTCTATAACGCGGAAGAGCAAAAACAGCTCGATGCTGATATTATTACCGTTCAAAAAGGGAGGGAAGCTACCCTGCATGAACGCACCATCCGTGCGGTCACGAGTATGCTAAGGATCGAGATGAATCCTCAGGTATTCGAACAGATCACCCAGGGAACAACCCGGGATCCCGAAGCAAGAACTTTTTATCTGAGCGGAATCGGCTACCTGGCGGAATATCAGAATGAGGGCAAACTGGATCTCGCCATTCAGCAGTTCGAAAAGGCGATCCGACAGGATTCCAGCTATGCATTGGCCTATGCCGGTCTCGGTGAAAGCTACTGGCGGAAATATGAACTGACTCGGAACACCGATTATGTTTCTGATGCCAGAAATGCACTGGACCGGGCACTTCTAATCAACAACAACTTGGGCCATGTCAGGATCACCATGGGTATTGTATACCGTGGGACCGGGGAGTATGAAAAGGCGCTGAAGCAGTTCAAGGCAGCGATTCAGACCAACAGCCGTAACGATGCTGCCTATCGTGAACTTGGCAGGACCTATGCCGCCATGGGTAATTTTGAAGAAGCGATCGACAGCTACAACAAGTCGATAGAGATCAAACCGGAATACTGGGCCGGATATAATCAACTGGGGGTAGTCTACTGGCGTTCAAACAGCTATCAAAAGGCCAAAGAACAGTTTGAACGAGCTGTGGAGTTGGCCCCTGATAACTATCGGGCCCTGTTGAATCTCGGCGGTGTTCATAATCAATTGGAGAACTATGATAAAGCGATCGATTACTATGAGAGATCGATGCAGTTGAGGCCCAATCCCTCTGCTGCCTCCAATCTGGGCTTTGCCTACTACCAGCAGGGTATGTATGAAAATGCGATCACAAATTTCCGGATTGCCATCAATCAATTCAATTCCAGGGATCACCGAATTTTGGGGAATCTGGCTTCAGCCTATGATATAACCGGCAACGATGAACTGGCGGTTAAATATTATAAAGAGGCGATCGAAGCGGTCGAAAGGATTTTGAATGTGAATCCCAATTCCGTGCAGGCCCAGGTTGCCCTGGGAGCCTTCTCTGCTGAACTCGGTGATTCGGCACGGGCCGTACAATATCTTGAAAAAGCCATTTCCCAGGAATCTGCAGGGAATCAGATTATTTTTGCCGCAGCCACAGCCTACGAAGTACTTGGAAACCGAATGAAGGCGCTGGAATTGCTGCAGCGTGCTGCGAAAGATGGCTACGCAGTTTCAACTATGAAAAGAGAACCAGACCTGAGGGAGTTGATCAAGGATCCGAGATTTGAAAAGATGGTAGAAATGAGCGATTGAGGCATACGACAGGAGGTAATACCTGCTAAGAGATAACTCAAATCTAACATAAAAAAGGAGGGTGGTATGATACGCAAAGCATGGATCGTTGCTATACTGATAGTGGCATTTGCTATGGTGCTGATGGAATGTCAAGGAACTAAATACGTGTCTCGTGGATCCGGAGCCTCACCACCGGTTAAACTGGATTTACCGGTACAAAAAGGGCCCCAGTTCTGGCGGGTGCCGAATGTCAGGGCTTTTCCCGGCGATACACTCGTATGGAAAGCAAACGGGTCCGACTTGCGGTTCCAATTTCCCAATGATATCAGACGATCACTGGAACCGGTCAGATCACAGGATCAACTAAGGGGAGGATATTTGAAAAAACTCAAGGACGGTGAGACGCTGATGTTGAGAGTACTGGATAGGCCGCGTAAAGGTGATTTCCAATATGCAATTTTTGTGAAAAGTGCTGATGCATTTGCCCACGGGAATTCAGCTCCCTGGATTATCATCGAATGGTAAACTTCTATAGTATCGACGGGGCTGACGGACCTTTTTGGTCAATACGCTAAATTTTTTTGAACGAAAGTGTCAAAAGTCGTCTTTGATAGGTTGTCCGCAGGGAGCTTAGCAGCTTCCTGCGGAGT
>JAWVYR010000145.1:0-6783 GCA_033722635.1 Balneolaceae bacterium
CCCTGCCGGAGCACCTTTTCTCCTGCATAATAATAATACCATGCCACGCAGAATACCACCAGCACTCCCGTGAGAGAAACTGCCAGGAGGCCCATTTCGGCAACCAACCAGACTGAAATCAACATCCCCCCGATCTGCGTCCACGGATACAGGGGAGAGCTGAAGCCCGGGGAATATCCGGCAATCCCGCTTTCTCTCATCACGATGACCGCAAGGCAGAGTATGCCGAAGAGCAGCAGCTGAAAAGCGCTGGCCAGCTTTGCCACCGCTTCCACATCAAAAATCAGCAGAATCAGCAGCATACAGAGCACCGTCACTGTGATGGAAAATACCGGTGTCCCGGTCTTCCCCAGTTTTCCGAAGCGTTGGCTCACCAGTTTGTCTCTGGACATGGCAAAGGGATATCTGGAGGCCGACATGATGCCTGCGTTGCCGGTGGATGCGAAGGCTGCAACGGCCGCAACTACCATCGCTATAACGCCGCCGGTCCCCGGCAGCCAGGAAAGAAATTTTGCTCCGGCATCCGCCACTGGGGTCAGGCTCGCATAAAACTCGTTAGGGTCAAGTACCTGTACCATGATGTACACTCCCAAGCCATATATGAGACAGGCGGTCACGAGTGACAGGGCCATGCCCAAGGGGATGTTTCTGTCCGGATTTCGCACCTCTTCTGCAACACTGGCAACCTTGGTCAATCCCATGAACGAGACAAAAACCAAGCCGATGGTGGAGACAAAACCGTGCAGATCACCCCGGAAGTAGCTTTCGTAGCCTGCTGGTCGATTAAACAGGTTGGTGCCCGTGATTTCACTGAGTCCCTGTATCACAAAAACGGCCATAATGGTCACCAGCGTGGTTACCAGTATCCGTTGGAATATCGTAGTTTCTTTTGCTCCAAAAATATTCAGAAGACCAAATACCACGGTAAGGATCAATGCTAAAACGGTAAAATCCATGTCGATATACAGCGCCAGGTAGGCCCCCATACCGAGCAGGGCGAATGCACTTTTGAACATCAGCCCGATCCATGAGCCTAAACCTCCAACTGTACCAACGAGCGGCCCCAAACTTCGGTCCAGAAAATAATAGGCCCCTCCGGCTTTGGGCATGGCCGTTGACAGTTCGGCCACACTCAGCATCGCCGGTATGATAAGCAAACCTGAAGCCAGGTATGCCAAATAAACAGACGGACCCGTTTCGGCAGCGGCGATACCAGGCAACAGAAAAAAGCCGGAACTGAACATCGCCCCGGTGCTGATG
Source organism: Balneolaceae bacterium (assembly GCA_033722635.1). Taxonomy (GTDB): domain Bacteria; phylum Bacteroidota; class Rhodothermia; order Balneolales; family Balneolaceae; genus JAWVYR01. Next base: position 1,261 of record JAWVYR010000145.1, read on the forward strand.
GCAAAAACATCAAATAGCCCCAATTTTTTTTCGAGTCGTTTTTTGGGCATCCTCTATTCAGTTATTTGCTGTTGAATTAATTGCAGTTTGAACCAAATACTTTTCACGGTCCAATATTTTATGGAGTCGAAACATGAACTAGATGTTTACCGTTTACCATTTGGCTAAAAATTTTGGTAATTGCAGCGTCGGAGGAGTAGGCAAGTTTCTTGCTGCTCACCTGTAACAGGAAATCGCGGCCAGCAAAAGGTGATTTTCAGCATGTATTTAAAAAATCGACCGGTGTTTAGACAACCGGCAATTTATCATGGATACCTATTCCCCTTGATGTACGGGACTTGGTCGGGGAGTTGCAGACCGGTTTTTCCGATTATTATGGATTAACGGTTGTAAGAACCATCAAACAAAGAAAGGAATTTATTAAATAACGAGTGCAGTGGTGATGAAATGATCGTTGTTCAACGGGTGGATTTGGTGTGCTCCGTCGTTATGAGATTGCCTGTTATCGCAGGGTAATCAATGGTTCACTGCGGCACTGTTAAGGGCATGATGTATCGTGAATGGCGCACCTCATGCTTTCCACGGTGTCTTACTGATATACCCTTTCATTGCTTCTCAAAAACGATATCCCCGTAATATCCGGTAGCGCTTCCGCCGGTGTTGTCCGAATCGGTCATGATCGCCACGCCGGTGATGTTGCCCGGCTCCTCCCCGAAAGCCTTTTTGTAGTCTTTATAAATATTTCGTCGCTCGCTGATCCACTCCCCGGCTTTCTCGTTGCCGCTTTGTACGGCGATCATCTGCACCCAGTCGGTAAAGGGATTCGGAGCGACGGTTCCCGCCGGCGCCTTGTTTGCCCAGATGTAGTTGATCGCCCGCAGGGGGATTTCATAGGAGGTAAATGTCTCGATCGCCCACAGTTTAATTTTTTCCCCCAGGCTCAACTTCGATCGGTCATAGTCGAAGGTCACATAGATCCGCGCCGCATAGTCGTCTCCCCTTTTTTTCTCCAGGTTTCCCTTCTCCAGAACCTGCTCGATTTTCCAGCGCCATTTTATCACCGGGTATTGCTCTGTATCGATATCGGCTGTGTGGATCAGGCCGGATGCGGCGTTGTTGCTGGTGGCTTTGATGACATGTGTGCTGTCAGCTAGCGTGATAAGTTGATATTCGGTTAAATTATCAGCTTTTACCTCCATCTCTTCCCAAACAGCCTTGCCGCCCCCATTCTTTTCGGTTGTCTTGTTGTATTTGGAAACAGAAAACAGGATGCGTTCGGTGGAATTCTGGCCTGAAACGATTCTAATAAGCCAGATAAAAAGCAAAAAATAGAATTTTGTCATATTATTTCAGGCAGGTTTAGCATCACGGATCGGGTAAGTCGTTGCAATAATAAAGCAAACAATGGATGACCTGAACCACAGGGTTCTTACTTGTGTGGGGCTGCGCTGAACAACGACATTTTTGATTCGGCGGGATGGATCTTTGCAGGCTGCTTTGTTTAAGCTCCCAGCACATGGGCAAAAAAAAGGAGCGCATAATACGCTCCTTTTCATCTTGCCAGATGCTACCTGGGAAATACGGTGAACCCTTAATTGGAACCCATCTGTTTTTCGACACAAGCTCGGTTGTCAATATAAATGGCCAGCATTTCACCTTTTGTGTTGGCGCCGGTACCCAGTATCACATTGGCTACCTTGGCACCGGTTGTCGGATCTTTCATGCGTTCCAGAATAATCGCGTTAGCACCGATTTTACCGGCGTCCTTGCGGGCTTTCTTTACCGACTTGTCCTCTTTAATATTGTGATCAGCTTTGGTTTTGATCAAAGCCACCTTTTCATATCGGCACGGGACATCGCCGGCGGTCAGGAAAACCTGTACGCTGTCGGGATGAACCGCCGGATATTTTTGGTTACGATCCAACTGGGTCACACTCGAAGATACACAGGAGGTCAAAAAAACCGACAATATTGCCGGGATCATGAATTTTCTCATTTTATACCAAAATGGTTGATTGTTAAGATGCCATATCGCATCCATTCAGGTATATTATCAACTTTTTAAATCACTTAAAATATCTGTGAAAAATATTTTTTATTGAAAACTACCGGATGCCAATGGTATCCTGCACTGTATTAGGTGTGAGCTAAATGTTCATTTGAATTCGTGCCCAGATTATGACCGTAGATGATCAGCAACAATACTGCTGTCAGTACAATCAAAATGGCATAGGCGGAATTGATCTGCATTTCAATATCCGTGAGCTGATTTCCGAAAGCGGAATCCAGCGTATTGGAAAGAGCGTTTACCCAACCGTGAAAAACAGCTGCCCATAATACGCTCCCTCCGGATGCATGATATATCCAAGCCAGAATTACGGAATATCCCAAAAGTGTTGCGGAAAATACAACCGGGTGCCCGATATCTCCACCCACCAGTCTTAACGGCAGGTGCCAGGCTGTCCAGACCACACCGACTACCATGCTAGCTGTCAAAGGTGATATCGCTTTTTCCAGTTCAGGCTGCAGGAATCCACGCCAACCGAATTCTTCCCCAAATCCGCCGCCCAAAAATATTTTTAATCCCGCCGTTTGAATAAGGATTAAAGCTGTCGACCAAGAAAATATATTGGATAAATTTTCAGGCAGCCAAAGGTACATTGGAATTAACATCAATATTGCTGGTAGTATCAGGACCGTCACAATAATCTTCCAGGAAACTTTCCATTTAATTCCTCTTACCAATAGATTGAAGAATCCATCTTTTCCGCTCAGATACCAGGCCAAAAACAATCCGGCAATTGACGGTCCAAATTTGAGCAACAGAAGTGAAAATGGTCGGTTTTGCCATCCGATGGCTCGTTCAGCCGGTCCCAGGGTTACGCCCGCAGCCAATCCAAATATCCAGCTGATCAGAAATGCAAGAAAAATAAACGATAAGACAGGCCGCTTTTTGAAGAATTTATGCATGGCGATTAATTATTGACCATACGCAACACGTAACTTGCCGGATCGATGTTTCAGATTATATCATGGATTCAGCTTGGCTCCACAGTATTTACAGTATTCCGCATCCGAATCGTGACCCTCCCGGGAACAGTACCTGCAGACTTCTGTCGAGTGGTCTCTCTTGGTGACACGGCTCATTTCCACCGTCATGATGCCGGTCGGCACCGCGATGATCCCGTAGCCCAAAATCATGATCATCGCCGAGAGCATCTGACCCAGACCGGTCTGCGGGGAGATGTCGCCGTAGCCCACGGTGGTGAGCGTTACGATCGCCCAGTAGATCCCGCGGGGGATGCTGCTGAAGCCGTTCTCCTCCCCTTCTATCACATACATCAGCGAGCCGACGATGACAGTGATGGTGACTACGGTAAAGATAAACACGGCGATCTTCCGCCTGGAGGAGGCGAGCGCTTTTTTCAGCTGATTGATCTCGATCAGGTACTGGGTGAACTTCAGCACACGGAAAACACGCAGCACTCGCAGGATCCGAATCACCAGGAAATACTGGCTGCCGGGCAGCAGCACACTGATATAGGTGGGGAGTATGGAGAGCAGATCAACAATTCCATAGAAACTAAAAATATATCCGCGGACCCGCTTGACCGAAATGATGCGAATCACATATTCTATGGTGAAGAGGAGGGTAAAAAACCACTCCAGCTGGTAAAACAGTTCTCCGTATTCGGCTCGGTATGCAGCGATACTGTCCATCATCACCACCACCACGCTGATGATGATGCTGAGAATCAGGATCACATCAAACGCCTTGCCGGCCGGCGTGTCAGCCTCAAAGATGATTTCATGAAGTCGATGCCGTAACTGTTCGGTGCTTTTATCGTTCATAATCGAAATGCATTTAATAGGATTGCCGCACCTAAATTATGTTTTTATGGCAGAATTGCTAAATGGAATAGCTGCAAAATTCCGCAGGCTGTGGCCGCAGTAGTCCTGAAGCTGTACGGTCGGAACAGTAGAATATGACGCGGAAATCATATAGATTTATACCCATGCAAATATAAAACGCATCCCATTTTTTGAACGCGCACCCTGTTATGGATATCATCAGATTAGCATGAAAGCCCATTATAGTTGTACCTATCTCATCCTTTTTATCTTTTTGACTGTTATCTCATCCTGCCAAATATTAGGGGGTGAGGACGGTGAGGATTCATTTTGTGATCTCTCCGGCCCAATTCCCTCCACGGCTGACTGGCAAATAACCCAATACCCGTTTAACATCCAATCGCTGGTCTTGGACAGCGATACCCTGTTCCTCTTCACCAACGAAGGTATTATCAAAAGCACCTTTGATGAATCATTCAGTCAACAGGTATACAGTTTTGGTTCCGATGGAGAAGTGATCTCTGCCACCTTTCTGCAGCAGACCATCTGGGCGGGATTGCTCGACGGGAATGGCACGAGGGTTATCAAATCGACCGATAACGGGAACAGCTGGGCCCCGGTGGATACAATCGCCAACCGGTGGTTCAGGAAGATACGGTTCGTCAATCAAAACAGGGGATTCGCTTCGGCGGAAGTAAGCGGATCACCATCGCTGGAACTCTACGTGACCACGGATGGTGGGAACGAATGGAACCGAATCGATCCGCTGCTGGCCGACGAGGAGCTCTTTCAGATGATCGATGAAGATACCGGCTATTTCGTCAGTGACAGCCGGCAGCTCGAAAAAACCGACGACGGGTTTCAGTCCCTGAATACGGTAACCGGACCGGGCAGGGTGATCACCAGTTTTTACTTTTTGGATGCACAAGCGGGATATGCCACCTATGTCGAGACAAGTGATCCTTCCATCGGCGGTGTAATCAAGACGACCGACGGCGGTAACAGCTGGGAAACGGTTAGCACCAGTGTCAGCAGGATTGTGCATTTCAGCGACCAACAGAATGGACTGGTCGTACGGGATATTCGCCGTTGTTTCGTTCGATCGGATGGCGTAGAGCGGACCCTGACCGGCCTGTTTCAGACCACCGATGGAGGAGAGACTTGGACCGGGTCGGAAAATGAGGGACTCTACGCGTTCTCCAGGGTACAGCGTTTCAGTAATGATCGCATCTTTGTCCGGTTCAGGATGAATTTCCAAACCTTGCCGCTAGTGGGGATTGAATTCAATCCGTAATGGGTGATCTTTTATTTCTATCCATACAGGCGGACAACGGTGCAGGTATAACCGTGTGATCGGTGTATAGCCCGTCCGGAATCTTTCGACGCCCGCACCGGTTTGAAAGTATCTGTAAAAAATCATTTTACTCGAATGGAATTTGGTATCTACACATTTGTGGAAAACACTCCGGTTCCCGAAACTGGAAACAAACTGCCTCCCGCCGAACGCCTCCGGAACCTAATGGAGGAGATCGAGCTGGCTGATGAAGCCGGACTGGAGGTATTCGGAATTGGAGAGCATCATCGCGAAGAGTATCTCTCCTCATCACCCTCCACCATCCTGGCTGCTGCCGCTGAGCGGACCAGTCAGATTCGCCTGAGCAGCGCCGTTAC
>JAWVYR010000146.1:0-6711 GCA_033722635.1 Balneolaceae bacterium
AAGACCACAAAAATATTTTTCACGATTTTTGGCTAGCTTTTTATAATCTCATATATAAATTTAACCTGGAACATGCCTGATTACTATTCTGCATTATCGCTGAATTTTTGGTCGATGCTCCTTCTTTTTGGAGCTCTTCACGGCTATTTCCTAGCTGCGGTATTTTTAAAAAAGGGATGGGGCAAAAGAAACGGGAACAGCATTTTCGCCGGTTTCCTCGCGGCGATATCCTACATACTTACCATCGAGTTTATTCATGAAGCCCGCCTGATGACAGCGTTTCCCCACCTGCTGGCCACATCAACGCCTTTTATCTACCTGCTCGGTCCACTTTTCTATCTTTATGTCCGATCAGTTCTCAAGCGCTACACCGTGTTTCGGCGAAAAACGCTGATCCATTTTTTGCCTTTTATCATCTGTATATTGACCATCATCCCATTTTACCTTGAACCGGAATCGTTTAAAATAGCATATCTCCGGCAGGCGGAAACGGGTCCGGTCGACCTGCCCTCTACCCGGGCTATTTACTACGGCCTCGCTTTGATCCAAAACGCCATTTATTGGACGTTGATTTATAAGAGTATCAAATCCAAAAAAACGGCTTTCAAACCATTAATGATAAAATGGCTCAGCCGGGCGAATTGGATTTACGGCGGATTTCTATTTGGCTACCTGGTCGTACTGTTGATATTTCTGTTCACTGATTTTTATTTGCGGGAAATTCGATATACCGGATACCTGTTGCTCTCCTTTTCTGTACACGCATACGGCTATCTGCTCATTCAGCAATCCGGCTTGATCGAGCGTTTGGATGAAGCGTCCAAGTACGCATCCACAAGCCTGGATAAACCGGAAATCGAATCTCTCAAAGCTCGGCTGATAGCGTTCATCGAAGAAGAAAAACCGTTCCTGAACAGCGACCTTAAATTGGAAGATCTGGCAAAAGCGATAAATGTTCCCTCCCATCATCTCTCCCAGGTAATAAATGCCGAGTTCGATTCGAACTTCAACGAATTTATCAACCGATACCGGGTTGAGGCGGCAAACAACATGCTTGAAGATGAACAATTTGATTCATACAGCCTGGAAGGGATCGCCCTCGAATGCGGGTTTAACAACCGTTCCACCTTTTACCGGGTTTTCAGAAAACACACGGGGACTACGCCGGCCCGATACAAAAAGGAAGCGACCGAACAATAGGTAATTTTCCCGATCCTTCTGCTGTCGGTTCCTGAAAATTGTCACAGATTATAAAATGTGACACCTCCTGCCTGTTGCCGGTATATCTATTCCGGATCTCCGGACGTAATATCTACCGTACGATTAATAGCAATTGATGCGCATCCAGAATGCAATATAGGCTGACTCTGAATATACCGATTATTACCCTTCTCTATTTTCTGAGTTTTCCGGAGACCGGTGACCAACATTTTTTTACCCCTGTTGTTGAAGGGGAACCGGTCACCGATGACGGCTCCTCCAGAGGAGTCGCATGGGCCGACTATGGCCAGAACGGTTATCCGGATCTTGTTGTAGCCAACACCATGAACAACTCCAATTTCGTATACAGAAATGAGGGTGACGGCTCCTTTTTCCAGGTCACGGAAGATCCGATCTCCTACTCCGGAGAATGGTCGGAAGGAATATACTGGACGGATATCGACAACGACCATGACCTGGACCTATTCGTGGCCAACCAATGGGAAGGACCCAATCAGCTGTTTATCAATAATGAGGGATCGTTTGAGCCAGCCTTGGATGCCGGTGACCTGTTATCCGGGTCATCCAATTCTCCCGCCGCCTGCTGGGCCGATTATAATCTTGATGGATATATGGATGTGTATGTTATTACCCGGGATGACGGAGATGATGCCCTATACAGAAACAACGGCGACGGCACGTTTTCAAGGATATCGGACGGAAATATATCATCCAACGGCGGCGACGGGCGGGCGTGCGCATGGGGTGACCTTGACGGTGACCGGTACCCGGAACTCTATGTAGGAAATTTTATCAACCGTAACGGAGAATCGGTCTCCAAAGCACAAAATTTTCTATATAAAAACAACGGGGACGGCAGCTTTACCGAAATCACTGAAGGAGATCCGGTTACGGACCGTGCGGTGACCTACGGGGTATCCATGATCGACTTCGACTACGACGAGGATCTTGACATCTATGTGACCAACATCGCCGGTTCCGATACCAACATACTCTATGAGAATGACGGAAACGGCGAATTCAGCAAAACAGATTTGATCATTACAAAAGAATCGAACCGCCCTTCAAAAGGACATACCTGGGGTGATTTTAACAACGATGGATTCATCGACCTGTTCGTGGCCAACGGTACCATGAATGTAGATCCCGAAAAGATTAAAAATCAACTTTATCTGGGAAGTGATTCCGGAGAATTCACTGAAATCAAAGGGGGAACCATCGTCAATAAGCAAGGCACCTCTGCAGGTGCTGCCTGGGCCGATTACGACCGGGATGGCGATCTCGATCTATTTGTGGCCAACTGGGCCCACAACAATGAAGACAACGAGTTTTACCGAAACGACATCAACGAATGCGAACACCGTAACTGGATCGTACTGCAACTGGAAGGTACCCAGTCGAACAAATTCGGTATCGGTGCAAAAATACGATTGAAAGCCGCCATATCCGGGAATGACCATTGGCAAACCCGCTGGCTGTGGCCCGATACCGGATATGGAAGTCAGAACGAAACCATCGTTCATTTCGGCCTGGGCGATGCTAACCAGGCAGATTCGCTCGAAATTGAATGGCCTTCCGGCGTCATCGACCGATTCACCGACATCGGCATCAATCGTTATTACCGAGCAGAAGAAGATGGAATCCTTAAACCTGTAAACTGAATCCAAAACTGAAAAATACAAATGATGAAGTATCGTATAACTCAAATCATATTCGCCTTCTCTCTCCTGCTTCCCGTATCAACGACAGCTCAGGGAACCCTGGACTCCCTCGCAACCCTTACCGGGATGGATCACGCCTACCCCAACTGGTCGCCCGATGGCAGCAAAATCACATTTATGTCGGATATGCTGGAGGACAACAACGAGATCTATGTGATGAACGCGGACGGCAGCGGCCTGAAACGGTTGACCGCCAACCGTTGGAACGACCTGGCGCCGGTCTGGTCGCCGGATGGAGATAAGATTCTGTTTGAATCGATTCGCGAAAGCGGCAAGCATGATGTGTACCTGATGGATGCCGACGGCTCCAATCTGAGAAACGTAACCAACCATCCTTCCAGCCTCGACAACCATCCCAAGTTTTCCCCGGACGGTAAATGGATTGTTTTCAATTCCAGTCGCGATACCCCGGAGGACTGGTCGGAGGATAAATATGACTACGAGATATACGAAATGAAGATCGACGGCACCGGCCTGAAACGGTTAACCGAAAACCTGGAGGGCTGGGACAGCTATCCCTCCATCTCCCCAGACGGTACCAAACTGCTATGGCGTCGCATTGTTCCTGTTGCAGGAAGGGATCGGGGCAATTCAGAGGTATTCATCGCCGAACGGGATGGTTCCAACCCGAAAAATCTGAGTGAACACCCGGGGTTCGACGGCTATCCAGCTTGGTCAAGGGACGGATCCAATATCGTTTTCGCATCAGCACGAAATGAAATGGAAGAACGCAAGCCCCCAAAGATATTTATCATGAATCCCGATGGAACCGATATTAGACAGGTAACGAAATCGTCACCGGACCTGGCGGATGTGCGCCCCTGGTTTTCCCCGGACGGCCGTAAAATCGTATTCAACCGTATCTACATCGGTGAGGGCAGAACAGAGATTTTAACAGGAATCCTGCCCGATTAGGACCCAAAAGTTCCGCATTTGCAAATCAGGAATACCGATTCATGAATTGAAATCAATCTTCATGATGGTATGCGTTAACCTTGCAGATATCGTGATATGCTGATAGGAGGAGATCCTAGAATAACCCCTACGCTTATCCTGGCAGCCGCCGGGATAGGCTTCTCCTCCCCTTTTAACAGTATTAACCTATAGATACGCTACGTACTCGTAATCGAAATTTTAATTCCGCAGGCGATGTGTTCAAAAGCCGGTTCAATAACTATCATCATTCTTCTTACGGTGTTCCTCCCATTGAAAGCGCAGGAGAACGGCGACCGGCCAATGGTGCTACACCGGATCTCCTCCGAAATTACACTGGACGGTTTCAGCAACGAGGCGGCCTGGCGAGATGTGAAACCGCTGCCGCTGACCATGCTATACCCCACCTACCGGGGAGCGATGACGGAACAGACCGAGATACGGGTGGCCTACGACGATGAATATATGTACGCTTCCATCCGGGCCTATTACGAAAATCCGGAGAATATCAGGGCCAACACCTTTGTGCGAGACCGCTGGGGCGAAGATGATGAGTTCACCCTGGTGCTGGACACCTTCTATGACCGTGAGAACGCCATGATGTTCATGGTCAACCCGACCGGCAACCGGATCGATTTTCTGGTGTTCAACAACGCCGAACCCAACCAAGGCCATTACCTGAACCGCGACTGGAACACCTTCTGGGATGCGGAAGCGGTCGTGACCGAAGAAGGGTGGTTTGCCGAAATGCGGATACCATTTTCGAGTATTCAATTCAATGTAGGCGAAAACGGCGAGGTAGTCATGGGTTTGAAAGTATACCGGTGGATGCCCAGCAAGTATGAGAACCAGCAGTTCCCTCCAACACCGCCCACCTACCGGAATCCCTACCTTAAACCTTCGGAGGCACAAAAGGTGCTGCTTAAAAATATCGAAAACAGGCAGCCGCTGTATATCACTCCCTACCTGCTCGGTGGCCTTGAACAGAACAGCCGGCTCAACGGGGAGGGAACCGATTTTGTCCGCGATGACGACCTCAACGGCGAGATCGGCGGCGACCTCAAATATTCGCTGACTGATGAGCTGACCCTCGATCTCACCGTCAATACCGACTTCGCGCAGGTGGAGGCCGACAATGAACGGGTCAATCTCACCCGCTTTCCCCTCTTTTTCCCCGAGAAAAGGCAGTTTTTTCAGGAGCGTTCCGGTATCTTTGAGTTCGATACCGGCGGACGGACCACCCTCTTTTTCAGCCGCCGTATCGGGCTCGATCGGCAGGGAAGCCCCGTTCCGATCATAGGCGGGGGAAGGGTCACCGGCCGCGCAGGTCCCTGGGATATCGGACTTTTGAATATGCAAACCGCCGATAGTCCCAATCTCCCCTCCGAAAATTTCGGCGTTTTCCGTTTCCGAAGGGGAATCATCGACGAGGACTCCTTCCTGGGAGGCATCTACACCCATCGCATCGGCGCCGACGGTGAACTGAATATCGGGTACGGGGCCGATGCAGGTCTGCAGGTCACCCCCAACGACTACCTGATTCTGCGATGGGCGCAGACCTACGATGATCAACAGGGATGGGGACTGGGTTCGGGTCGCTTCCGCACCCGGCTCGAGCGCTCGCGGCTGGAGGGACTCGGCTATTATGTGGATGGCATCTGGTCGGGGGAGGATTACACCCCGGATCTCGGCTTCATCACCGCCCGCAATTTCACCCAAGTCACCTCGGAGGTCTCCTACGGGGTGCTGCCCGGCGAGGGATCCAAACTACGCAGCTACCGGGGCCTGCTTTGGGGGTCGGCCCGGTTTCGCAACGATGAAAAGATCGCCGAGATCCTGAGTACCAGCGCCGTATTCATCTATGAATTCAAGAGCGGCAACGGTGGAGTGATCTGGAATAACCTGACGTTCGAGGACCTTCCGGAACCGATCGTGTTCTCCGATGATGCACGCATTCCGGTCGGACGCTATACCTTTTACACCTTTGGACTGGACTTCAACACCACCCCCGGGTATCTGTTGCGGGGCAACGCCAACCTGGAGGTGGGCTCCTTTTACGACGGCAATAAAATCACGTTTAATATCGGCCCTACCTGGAACGCCTCCGGCCACCTGGAGCTGGGCGCTACCTACACCCTGAATGAGATCAACTTTCCCGGCCGCGATCAGCAGTTCACTTCGCATATACTGCGCCTGCGTTCACTTTATTCGCTCGACAATCACTTTTCGGCCCAGACCTTCCTGCAGTTCAACAACACCCGTGATATCATCCTGGCCAACGTGCGCCTTCGGTACAATTTCGCCGAGGGCAACGACCTTTGGCTGGTCTACAACGACGGATATAACACCAACCGGGGAGCCTTCGAACCGGAACTTCCGCTCTCCAGCGCCCGAACCATCCTGCTTAAATACACCTACACCTTTCAATTTTAACCCATGCCCCTGTTCAACTCCTTACCAACTGGAGTAAACACGTCCCCCTTTGAAGGGGGAAATAGGGATGGCCAACTCTTTTCTATCCATGAATAGCAATTTTATTTCCATACTTCCCACAGAGCCCTTCCGACAAAAGCTCGAAGATGTCGGGAAACTCCTGCTCCGCCTGCTCTTCGGGCTCTCCCTGGCCCTCAACCACGGATGGCCCACCTTCCGGGGAGCTTGGAACGGGGTTACCGATTTCCCCGATCCCCTGGGAATCGGTGCGAATCTCTCGATGTGGCTGGCGGGTTCGGCGGAGTTCGGCTGTGCGCTTCTCGTAGTGTTCGGTCTATTGACAAGATTCGCAGCTATTCCGGTGCTGCTCAATTTCGTCGTCGCCTTTTTCATCTTTCATGCC
>JAWVYR010000147.1:0-6669 GCA_033722635.1 Balneolaceae bacterium
ATCCCGATCAGTGCTTCCATTTCATCCTGATAGGTGTTGATGGGATGAATTCTGTTTAAAATCCCAGAGAGAGGAATGGTATCCAGCTCCCGGTCGGTGAATGCGATCTCTTCGACAGGCGGTTCCGGCCTTTGGTCGGGAAGGGACAGCTCGTACCGGTCGGTCATCGCCCGGACGACCATCCGGGTGGCGTTTAACTTGGCCTGAACAGAGTATCCGGCAATATGGGGGGTTTTAACGAAAGCTTTGGCGGCAGCAAGATCATTGAATACCGGTTCATTTTCCCAGACATCCAGAATAAAATCCTCGACCCGGTGATTTTCATGCCCCCCCAAAAGGGCTCTTTCATCAACAACGCCGCCTCTGGAGGTATTGATGATGAGCTTAAAATCCCGGTTTTGAAGTTTGTCCCTGTTGAGCCAGTGATGGGTAGGATTGGCTCCCCCTTTTTCAAAGGGGACATGGAAAGTGAGGACGCTGCATCCGAGGGTCTCATCCAGTTTGGCGGATCTGAATCCCGCATCCCGGGAAGCTCTGGGCGGATCGTAAAGCAAGGAAGGCCATTGCAGCTCATTAAAAAGGGCATGGACACTGGATCCGACGTTTCCCACCCCGATAATGCCGATCTGTTCCTGTTTCAGGTCGATCTTCCTGCGGTCAGCCCACAGGAGAAGGGCCGTAACTATATATTCGGCCACGGCCCGGGCATTGCATCCGCCGGCATAGGCAAATGCGACGCCGTTTTGCCGCAGGTACTCGATATCGACATGGTCGGTGCCCGCTGAGGCGGTACCCAGGAAACCCAGGGAATCCGGAATCTGCGGCAGGGTATTGCGATTGACCGCAGAGACCGTCCGTATCAACAGGGCGTTGACGCCGTCCAGGTCATCGGGCAAACCGTCGTCAGGGTTAAATCTGCGCAGCTTGGCCTCTTCCGGCAGAAACGAATCCAATTTATATATATGTTTATCGGCTAATACGGTGATCAATGGTAGACCAGGTAGATAAATTTGGCTGTTATCAAAAAGTGAACAAATATAGCTCAATTACAGAGGAAAGTTAACCCGACAATCCGCAAGCCTTTAGTCAACTTCAAATGTAAGATATTATGGCTGACAACAACAATTTGAACCCGGTGTCGATCATCCGAAAGAAAAGAGACGGCCAGCCGCTCGATGAAGAGGAGATCCGGTTTCTGATCGACCGCTACACCGATGAAACCCTACCGGATTATCAGATGAGTGCTTTTCTTATGGCGGCCTATCTCAACGGCCTGAACGAGGAGGAATCGGCTGTTTTGACGAGTACGATGCTCCATTCTGGAACCATATTGGATCTGAGCGAGCTGCCTGGCAGAAAAGTTGACAAGCACTCCACCGGCGGCGTGGGAGACAAGCTATCGCTGATACTGGCTCCCATCGCAGCTTCCAGAGAGGTTTCGGTTCCCATGATCTCGGGCCGGGGCCTGGGCCACACCGGCGGCACGCTCGACAAACTCGAATCGATCACCGGATTCACCGTGGATATTCCCCTGAAGCGCTTCAAGGAAATACTCGGCAAGCATCATCTCGTGATGGCCGGTCAGACCCGTGAGGTGGCCCCCGCCGACCGCCGCCTTTACGCCTTGCGGGATGTTACGGCCACCGTGGAATCGATCCCGCTGATCGCCAGCAGTATCATGAGCAAGAAACTGGCGGAAGGGATCGACGCGCTGGTACTGGATGTAAAGTTCGGTTCGGGTGCTTTCATGGAAAATATCGATGATGCGCTGCAGCTGGCCGAGACGCTGGTGGGGATCGGAGAGGAGTTTGGCAAAAAGACGGTTGCCTACCTGACCAGCATGGAAGAGCCGCTGGGTTATGCCGTGGGCAATTGGCTGGAGGCGCGGGAGGCGGTAGAATGTCTCCGGGGCGAGGGGCCGGAGGATGTGATGGAGATCACCCATCTGCTGGCCGGTACCATGATATGGATGGGCGGCAAGGCGGGTTCGGTGCAGAAGGGAGTGGAGGAGAGCCGACGGGCGGTGGCTGACGGCAGTGCCTATGACAAATGGCTGGACCTTGTAAGCGAGCAGGGTGGGGATGCGGGGTTGCTGAAAGATCCGGACCGATATCCGAAAGCCGACCATCGTTTCAGCTTCGATGCTCCGCAGGAGGGATATATCAACAGCCTCAAAGCCTATCAGGTGGGGATGGCCTCGCTGGAACTGGGAGCGGGACGAAAGTCGAAAGAGTCGGCGGTGGATCCGCAGGCCGGTATTTTGCTTAAGAAGAAGATCGGTGATTTTGTAAAAAAGGGTGAAACAATCGCCGTCGGATTTACGAACAATAACCGTGCCATTGAGATAGCCCGGAAGCATCTGGCTGACGGCTGCACTGTCGGAAAAAACAAGCCCGACCCGCTGGAACTGATCACCCATAAAGTGAACAAGTCGGGCATATCTAAGTATAAAACCTGATATATTGTAATCTCCCTAAAATACATTAACTTTGATTTGTATCTTGTATTAAAGAAAAGTAGGGCAGGGCAAAATCTAATCTAAATAGCTGTTTACCATGTTTAAACGATTCATTCGAGCCATAAAATCACTGTTCGGCGGTTTCATCAGTTCGATGGAAGATCCCAAGCTGATCCTTGAGCAAAACATACGGGACATGAACGACCAGATTCCGCAGATGAATGAGAATATCGCCACGGTTAAGGCGAATATGATGATGCTGCAGAAAGAGGTCAAAAAGTACCAAAAACGGATCCAGGATCTGACCGCCAAGATCAAATCCGCTATCCAGGCCGATCGGGACGATATCGCCGAGGGATATGCCTTGCAGCTGGAAAAAGCCAGGGAAAACCTTGCTACTTCGAAAGAACAGCTGCAGTTTGCCGAACAGGCCTATGAAAAGGCGCTGAAAGTGAAAAAGGCGTTTATTCGTGAGAAGGACCGCAAGATCCAGGAGGCCAAGGAGGCCCTTAGGGCCAGCGAACGGGCCGAATGGCAGTCCAGGGTGGCCGATGCGTTGGAGCAGTTTGAGATCGGCGGTGTGGATCAGACCCACGACGAGATGATCAACCGGCTCAATGAGCGAACCGCCCGAAACGAAGCCCGTATGGAATTGGCGCTCGACAGCGTGGACACCGAAACGATGGAGATCGAGGCCAATGCCGAGAAGATCCGTGCCCACGAGCTGGTTAAACAGATGAAAGCGGAGATGGGCCTGATCGATGCGGAAGAGGAGGAAAAGCAGGTGGAAGCCCCGGAGAAAAAGATGAAACTGGAAGACCCCGAATCGGAAAAGTCCGAGTCCGATCAGAGCAAAACGGTGGGTAAAAAAGAGCGCTCTAAATCCTAACCAACCGGTCTATCATGAGTAGCGACAGCCGAAAGGATCGAGAGAAGCTCAAGGAGGAGTACAAAGAGCATTACCGAAAGATCCGTGAGATCAAGGAGCGCGGCAAGCGGGCGCGGACCACCCAAAATATTACCAACGCCCTGAAAAACATGGACAGCTCCCAGCTGATGGAGAATTTCGACGAGTTTCTCTATAAGGTCAAAAGCAAGCTGGCCAATGTTGAAGCCCGGCTGGATGTGGCGATGGACGATCTGATGGCCAGTGATGAGGAATTTGAAGAGAAGGTCGAACAGAAAGAGGAATTGCAGAAAGCCAAGGCGAAGGAAACACTGAAGCAGCTGAAGCTGGAGATGGGTCTCCTTTACAACGAAATAGAACGGCATGCCGATGCGATGCAGGTTGAAAAAACCATCGGTACCAAAAGCGAGGAACAGCCACAGCAGAACGAGGAACATGCTTCTGCTGAAGAGCCGAACAAGGATAAGAACAGATGAGCATGGACAAAGAGCAGTCGATCAATTTTACCAGGGAGGCTTTTTTACACCCGATCAATATGGGGGTTCTGCTGGTGGGAACCATCGCCGCTTTTATATTGAGTGATGTGGGAATGGTATCGAATGTGATCCTATCCATGATGTTCGGCACCGAGCTGATGTACCTCGGTATCGTGCCGCAGCTGCCCCGTTTCAGAAAGCAGATCAAACTGAAAAAGATGCGCGAACGCAGTTCGGAGGCGGAGGAGAAGACGGTATTCCAGGAGCTGGACCAAAAAAGCCAGAAGCGGTTTCTGGTCCTGAAACACCTGGCCAAGCTGATCAAGGAGAACTTCGACAAACTGCCCTACAGCTCCCAGGGATTGCTGGAAAATATCCGAAAAAAAATCGAGGAGCTGCTCTCCAACTACCTGACGCTGCTGGATCTGCACAAGCGCTACCAGCTCTATATGAATACCTCGGTGGAGGAGAGTCTGAAGCATGAGGTGCACAAGGAGGAACAGAACCTGGAGAAGCTGGAATCGGAGCAGCTCAAGCGCACCAAGGCACGTCGTGTGGCCATATTGAAAAAACGGCTCAAGAAATTTGAGATCGCCAAGGAAAAATACCTGATTTGCGAAACCCATCTGGAGACGATTGAAGATGCCATACGGTACATCTACGAACAGTCGATGACCATGAGCAACCCCGAAGAGATCGGGTTCCAGCTCGATAACCTGCTGGAGGAAGTGGAAGAAACCTCGCAACTGATTGATGATCTGGATCGCGAAATCCTGCCGACCTATTCTGAAATAGAGGAGGTAGAATTAGATACCAATTTTGACGATCTTCCATCCGAAAAAGAATCGGACAGTGAAATAGATCAATCAAACAGGGTAAAAGGTTAACACTTTCCAAATGAGCCAATCTTTCGATACGATTGAATTTAACACCGGTGAGAACGGTATAGCCACACTAACCGTCAACCGGCCCGACAAGCTGAATGCGCTGAACAACCAGGTGCTGAATGAACTCGCCGACCTGTTTAAAACGGTAAATGTGGATGACA
Source organism: Balneolaceae bacterium (assembly GCA_033722635.1). Taxonomy (GTDB): domain Bacteria; phylum Bacteroidota; class Rhodothermia; order Balneolales; family Balneolaceae; genus JAWVYR01. The sequence goes on from JAWVYR010000147.1 coordinate 4,890, forward strand.
GCATCGCCGGCCTGCTGGTGACCGGCAAGGGAGAAAAGGCATTTGTCGCCGGTGCTGATATCAAGGAATTGAGTACACTCGATGAGCGATCCGGCCGCATGGCATCGCAAAAAGGCCAGCAGATATTCCAGGCGATTGAGGATACCCGCAAGCCTGTGATAGCCGTGATCAACGGCTACGCGCTCGGGGGCGGGGCCGAGCTGGCGATGGCCTGCCACATGCGAATCTCGGCGGCCAACGGTGTGTTCGGATTCCCGGAAGTGGGCCTGGGATTGATCCCGGGATACGGCGGCACCCAACGTCTGGCACAGATCATCGGCCGGGCCCGGGCGCTGGAGATGATTCTTACAGGCAAGCATATCAAGGCGGATGAGGCGCTGGAACTGGGTCTGGTAAACAAAGTGGTGAGTGGGGAGGCCGACCCGATGGATGCAGCCAGGGAACTGATGAATAAGATATTGACAAACGGGCCGCTGGCCGTCCAGCATGCGATCAAGGCTGTTTATCACTCCGACGACCGTTACGGCTACCAGATCGAATCGGATCTGTTCGGTTACCTATGCGAAACGGAGGATTTCAAAGAGGGTACACAAGCCTTTCTGGAAAAGAGAAAACCGGATTTCAAGGGCAAATAAACAGCGATACCTGCATCGCACTCCATGAACGAACTCTTTCTGATCATATTGACTATCATTCTCAGTGGCTTTTTCTCCGGCTCGGAGATCGCCTTCGTCAGCGCTAACCGGCTCAAGATGGAGATTGAGGCCCGAAAGGATTCCTGGACCGGCCGGATCCTGAACCGTTTTATCCGAAGCCCCGAAACCTTCCTGACCACCACCCTGGTAGGTAACAACATCGTCAATGTGGTCTATGCCACGCTGATGACCTTTTTCCTGATCGGGCCGATCACCGGTTTTTATGATGTCTGGTTCGATGCGGTGCCCACACCCTTTGCAATGCTGATTATTCAGACCATCATCGCCTCGCTGATCATCATGCTGATGGGAGAGATTCTGCCCAAAGCGCTGTTTCGCATCCATGCCGACTGGTGGATCATGATCGTGGCGATACCGCAGCAGATCTGCCACTGGCTCTTCAAACCTTTTATCATTGTAGCCGATGCGGCCTCGGATTTCATCATCCGACTGATCAATCCCGAGATCGACCGCAGCGGGCAGGTGTTCAGGCGCGAGGATGTGGAGCTGATCTTCAAGGAGCTGCGCGATACAGGGGGAAGCGATCTCGACCGGGAGGATTCGGAGATACTGCATAACGTGTTGGAGCTCTCTAATAAACGGGTGCGGGAATCGATGATCCCGCGTACCGAGATCCTGGCGGTCGAGAAAAACACCAGCATCGAGGAGACCCTCAAAACCTTTATCTCCTCCGGATTCTCGAAATTGCCGGTCTACCAGGAGACCATCGACGACATTATCGGGGTGATCTACGCCTACGACATGTTCAACAATCCCCAGTCGCTCACGGAGATCATGCGGCCGATAAAATTGATCCCATCCTCACAGAAATCGAAGGATCTGCTCTCGGAATTTCGCAAGTCGAATCTATCGGTGGCGGTCGTGATCGATGAATATGGAGGGACGGCCGGCATGGTGACGATCGAGGATCTGCTGGAGGAGGTGGTCGGCGATATCCAGGATGAATACGATATCGAGGAGCAAGTGATGAAAAAACTGTCCCCTGATACCTATGTGTTGAGCGGGGGAGTGGAGATCGAGGACCTGCTGCTTGAATATCCCGAAATGGAGTTGCCGGATGAAAG
>JAWVYR010000148.1:0-6655 GCA_033722635.1 Balneolaceae bacterium
GGCAGCCGAACGGTTCTGCATCAAACTCGTAGGTAAAAGATTCGGTAGGCTTGATCATCCCCGGACCGGTGGCCGGTACTCCGTCCATCGATGCCGGATGAATGCCGTGAAAGTGTATGGTATGCGGATGGGAACCCGCATTGATAAATTTGATGCGCACCCGGTCGCCCTCTGTACAGCGGATCGAGGGGCCGGGAATACGCCCCCCGTAGGTCCATGCCGGAAAAAATACACCGGGAGCGATCTCGATCTCTTTGTCGACCGCAACGATTTCATATTCGCGCAGCGTCTGCCCGCTAGGCAGGGTAGAGACTTTGCCGGTATCCCAATCGGTCAATATATCATGAGGATCGAACTCATTGCGCCGGTGATCCACCTGCCCGACCGTCGACATCGCTCCATGCGACTCGGATTTATGGGGCATCTTTTTTGGTTGATCCTGCTTCTCCTGCCCGAAGGTTGTATGAGCAAAGATAGAACCCAGCAGGGAGGTAGCACCGGTGATAAGTCCGGATTTCAAAAACGTCTTTCTGTCAAACTTGAATGAGGCCATGGCTCTTCGATTACGATTCGGCGATCCTGTTGTCGGAAATAGCTTTTAATATAAATAAATTATTTTTTTAGCCAAAGCTAAATCTATTCCCTGGCTTCCATTTTGTATTGAAATCCGACAAAAAAGTCTGATTGAACGTATTTGGTCGTGATGCGGTATTCCCTTGTCAGTTATGAGGCCGCCGGACCCCGACGAATATCCCGTTGACGGTGTTGGATGCGTTTGATCCCCCTTTGAATGGGGGATCCAGCATTCGGTCGGGGAATCGCTCAGTTTTTCAGTATCGCCTTGTCCAGCATGTCGTTGTCGAAGAAGACAAAGCGGTTGGAGAGCTTTATTCCAAGGTACACCGAGAGTACGGTCCCTGAAAAAATAGCCAGCATGATCATGATCTGGTATTTGATAGCGATCATCGGAGAGCTGCCGCTCAAGATCTGACCCGTCATCATGCCGGGCAGGGATACCAGTCCGATCGTTGCCATGGTGGCGAGGGTGGGGTTGGCCGATTTTTTCAGTGCTTCCCTGAAAAAGGGAAACAACGCTTCCTCCCGGGTAGCTCCGGTGGAGATATAGAATCGGTAGCGCTCCTCCTGCTCCTTGAGGGAATAGTAAAAGGCGTTGATACCGATCACATTACTTCTCAGGCAGTTACCCAGCACCATGCCGGTGACCGGAATGGTATACTGGGCGGCCAGAAACTTGGGCAGCTGAATCACCAGCTCCAGGAAAAATAGGTCGATCACAATGATTCCAAAAAAGGTGGCTGCAAATATGGGAATCACCAGTTTAAATTTGGTTTTCAATTCGCTGCGGTCGATCGTGGCAAAATCGGCTACCACCACCATGATAAATATCCAGGCCAGGTTGATCCAGGGATTATCCAATTTGAAGAGGAATTCAAGATAATATCCCACAAACATCAGCTGCAGGGTCATGCGAAGCGTCGCCACAGCCAGTTTAAGGTTCAGACCGGTCTTATAGCGCCACAGGATAAAAGCAGGGATGACCAGGATGATAAAACCGATTCCCAGTTGCTCCCAGCTCAGGTTGATGATTTCCATACAATTTCAATTCTGAGTTTTAGATTTTGATTGTCGTATTCTGAATTTTTCCCGATGTAAACAAACTCAAATAAACCATCCTTTTCTTTTTACAGTCGGCTAACTTCTGTTTCTATCCGAGCTCACGAACCCGATCGTAATATTCAATCCAGGCGGGATCATGGGAGGTGGAGATAATGGTACGATCCTCCTTCGAGAATAACAGCTCGATCGCCTTCTCCCGCGAGTTAGCATCCAGGGCCGATGTAGGTTCATCCAGCAGCAGCAGCGGTTTATCCAGCAGATGGCAGAGGGCGATTCCCACCCGCTGGCGCTGGCCGGTGGAAAGATCGCGGAACGGTTTGGATAACACCGAAAATTCCAATCCCAACTGTTCCAGGGCGCGGACCAAAAGATCATCTGCCGGTTTTTCAGGGTTGCTCTCGAACTGGAATGGAAACTGCATCACCTCTTCCACCGAACCCGTCCCGAGATTCAGATCCTGGGGAAGCCAGGCTGTTTGCTGTCTCAGCCTGCGGTACCCCGTTTCGGCAAGGGGTTCGTCTTCAAATAAAATCGATCCTTCATCCGGTTCCTCAAAACCCAGAAGGAGGCGCACTACCGTAGTTTTTCCCCGACCGGAATCTCCTTTGATGACCAGGCGGTCGCCGCGATTGACGGCTAAACTGAAACCGTCGAGGATCTGCTCGCCGTTGTAGCTGAAGGAGATATCCCTGAATTCTATATATGCATTGCTGGCCACATAACCGGGATGTGTGAAAAAGGCAATTTGACGATTGGATGTTATAGAAGAAAGGGAAGAGGGTCAAGGTGAACCGCCAGATTGCCATCCTACGGACCCTGCTGTCTGACCACTGCCTCGACCGACTTCACACCAGATTCCGAAAATTCAAAATGGAGTAAGAGGGTATCCCGGGGTGAAAGTGTTCGCTGCAGCTCCGACAGCATGATGTGAAATCCTCCCGGTTCCAGGGAAAGGGTATCGCCGGAATTTATCGCCTGTTTGCCGGCCGGTCGCATTCCGATCAGTCCCCCTTCCTGGCGAAAGGACTCATGAATTTCAGCCAGCCCGGCGGCAGGGGTGTACACCCCGATCAGCGTATCGGTCTGTGCGGTACCGTTGTATATATCAAGATATCCGGCACTCATTTTATCCTTTTTGCCGGGGCGTACCCAGGCGTCCAGCAGTTCCATCTGTTGGGTTAGCTCGTCCTCTTCAGGTCGTTGCTTTTGGTCCTTTTCACAGGCCGCAATCGTTGTCAGGAGCAGCAGTGTTATCAAAGAGGCAGTACGCATGGCGTCGATTAATATTTTGCGATTATCCTGATCATCACTGCAGCCGGTGCAGATCTTCCGTGATCTGTTCGGGCGAGGCGAAACTTCCCGGATACTCGGCGCGGATTCGCCCGGCCTGATCGATCAGGGTGATCCGGTTGGTATGGGTGATATAATATTGATTTGGATCCGTTTTCGACGTATCCGGTTCGGTGCGCCTGACAAGGATGCCCATCTCGCTCATCAGAGAATCGATCACCGTGGGCCGGCCGGTCAAAAACGACCATTGCGGCGGGCTCACATTATACAGGTTCATATACTGTTTAAGCGTTGAAGGAGTATCGCGTTCCGGGTCGAAGGTAATTCCGACAAATTTAACCCCATCGGTCTCATCGAGCTTCCGCTGCACGTTGGTCAAGTTGGCGGTGATAGCCGGACAGATGTCCGGGCAGTGGGTATAGATAAAACCGATCACCAGCAGGTCGCCCCGGTAGTCATCGGGGAAAACCACGGTAGAACTGTCCTGGTTGACCAGCTGAAAGGAACGATCGCTGAGATCCCTTATTACATCCGGACCTCCGCATCCGGCGGCGAATACGATTAGTACCGGCAGGTAAAAACAGATCATTTTCTTGGAGTGCCGCATCAACCTCCTGACCGAGAATCTACTCATTGCAGGGATGGCCTTCATATTTCTCACAGGGCTCAAATTCAAACTCAAGGGTGGAATGGTGTATATTAAATTGTGATTTCAAGAGATTTTTTAGTTCGCTTTTGATATCCTCCATCCTGTCGAGATTCTCCTCATCTATCACCACGTGACTCTCCAGCAGTATGTTCTGTTCGTCGAGTCTCCAGACATGGATATGGTGCACATCAAGCACATCGCTCACGCGCGTCATCGCAACTTTCACTTCATCCAGTTCGATTTCGGCCGGGGTGGATTCCATCAGTATGTTTATGGTGTCTCTGAGCATGTAGTAGCTGTGCCACAGGATATAACCGGCAATAAGAAAAGTCAGTATCGTATCGGCGATGATAAGGTTGTACTGAAGGATCAGGTATCCGGCGATAATCACCCCGACGGATGAGAGACCGTCGGAGAGAATATGAACATATGCGCTTTTGATATTGAGGCTCTCCTTCGAATCGCGATAGAGAAGGATAGCGGTGATCAGGTTGCCCAGCAAACCGATGATGGCCACCACAAACATGATCATCCCATTGATCGGCTGAGGATCATAAAAGCGTTCAACACCCTCTGTGATCAGGAATAGGGCAATGATAACGAGTGCGATCAGATTGATGAAAGCGCCGATCAGCTCCGCTCGCTGATAGCCGAACGTTTTGTCAGCGGAGGCTTCTTTTTTTGAAATTTTTCGGGAAATCAGGCTGATGCCCAGGGATACGGTGTCATTGAGATTGTGCAACGCGTCGGAAAGCAGGGACAGGCTTCCGGAAATAATGCCGCCGATAAATTCAGCCAGCGTAATGATACCGTTCAGGACAATGGAGATCCACAGCCGGGTCTCCGTGCTGCCGCTTCCTTCCCGGTTGTGCAGATGAGCATGGTGATTATGTGAACGGGAATCTGCCAATTCAAACGCTTTTTATGATGATTTCAACAGCCTGCACAGGGCATGCCGATCAGGGATGGCAACCAATGATTGCAGCCATCACGGATCCATGAGAAACAGGATACGACTTTAAGATAAACAAATTATGAAGGGCCAATCTACAAAACAAAGATCATTCCCGCGGTTATCGCCAGGCATACTGTCATCAGTACGACCGCCTGTTTGATCGGTCGGGTGGGCAGGTACCGGTAAAGCTTGTCCTTATCCAGGAAGGCCTCAATCTCCTCCCGCTCGTTTAGTTTTTTTCCATCCAATTCGGAGGTGGGTACCAGGACGGTATCCATATCCTTATCACTGAGTTCGGGCACATTTTCACTCAGGAGATTCAGGATCGTTTTTTTGTCGATCTTCGGCAGGTCGGCTGCGATCAAATAGATCGGAATAACGACGAGAAATACGGCCATTCCGACGATGGTTTGATCGAGGACATCAAATCCTTCGACAAAATAGCCACTGGCCACGCTGATAACCAGCGCCAGTCCAAGCAAACTGAACATGGCACTGACAATCAGGCGCAACTTCCAGTTGAGCACCAGTTCCTGCAGTTTTCGTTCGTAATCCGAAGAAGTCATTGTATTTCGTTTTCACTCCTAAAACCGTCCATTTTCTAATTTTACCGTAAAAGTTGATTAAATCAACAAATTTTCATCTTATTTCAGATATTTTTTCTCTCTGCTAACAGCATCTCCATCAACAGCTTGGCGGCGGTTCCGGTAATAACCTTCAGCGAATCCCGATTTGCGGTATCCAAAACTTCATAAGTGAGGGCGTCGGCACCGAACGTTCGATAGATCCAGTTTTTAGTGATAGGAGAGCTGGTATCGAACGGTTCAACGGTAAAATCCACCCCAGGATAGGCGGCCATGAGCGTGTCCAGCCAGCGGTATGTGAAATCATCGGGAAAGGTCTTGATCTCCCTGCTGATCGGGTAAAATATATTTTCATCGGTGGAGTGGAAATCGATTCCGTAGTAAACGGTACGCAGTGTATCGCTTTTCAGCCGAAACAGGTCTCGCCGAACCGAGCGGGTCTCGGGCTGGTTGAACGCGATCCAGTCGCGGTTCAAATCCACACCACCCGCATTGTGTCGCCAGTGGCCGTTGTTCACTCCGTCTGGATTCATAAAGGGGTAGGCGATCACTTCGAAGTGCTTCCTGAATTGGCGGGCCAGTGTCGATTCCCCCGACAGTGCGTCGATGAAAATCTGGCAGGCCAGTCCCCCTGTCACCTCCGGCGGATGCTGGCGGGAGGTGATGATAACCACGCCCCTGTGGTCGCTCGGAGCGGCATCGGTGATGGTCAGCCTGTGGATCGGATTTTTAAGATGCGAATAGCCGACGATTCGATGCCGGACCGACGGGCGGTCCGCGATGCGCTCAATCCACGATTCCATAACACTGCCGGTGATCAGTTCCTGGGCACTGACCCAAAGCGTATCCGGCCCGATATCCAGCGTAAGCAGAGCAGTGCCCGCAGTAGTATCAGGTTGATAGCTGGAACCATCGATGGTTGTCCATCTGCTACGATCATGGCTCAATTCCGGAATATATCGATGTTCCCCGTGTTCGTAGTCGAGTTCTAATTGGATCGACTGAGGAATATCCGACCATATTTTAAATGCGTACCAGGGACTGTTGTTGATGGGATGGTTCTCCGGCTCGATGACCACACGGAAGAGGGAGTGATCCACCTGATAGAAATCATTCATACGGGCCCCTTCAAATTCATTCGATATCCAGACACCCTGATCGGCAACGCCGATGGTTCTGCGGTGCTGGGGCTGAATCGGCTTGGTGGTGGTGACCGTTGCTCCTTCGGGATCATAGGAAAATCCCTGGAATTCTTTAGGACCGGCACAGCCCAACAGTAGTAATGCCGGCGCCAGAGCCCCCCAAAACAGCGTAGCGGTAATCCTTCCGATTGATGTCGGTGTGTTCATCCGGCTGTCAGTTGGTGATTGATTAAACGCAAACTGTATGAAAATAATGAATACGGAAAAAGAGGAAACCCTCCAAAAACAAATTGGTTTCAATAGATGGGCAACCGATTTTCAATCTGTCATAAAATATTTAAAGGAGCAAAAGGCAGGGAAAAGGCATCTTTTCTTATGCGGAACCTTTTTGATCAAA
>JAWVYR010000149.1:0-6653 GCA_033722635.1 Balneolaceae bacterium
ACTGGGCACTGTCGGCCACCACGGCAAATCCCCAGATCAGGCATACAATCGTAAGTAGCAGCGGTTGGGCTATCAAAAAACCAACCGAAAGGGCGCAGCATCCCGAAATCAACAGGCTTACAGTCGTGATTGTGGTCCGTCCCAACCGGTCGGCCAGCCGCCCTGCCAGCACACATCCCAGCGCCCCTATCGCGATAACACCAAACCCGGCCAGTCTTGCCATACGGGGATTCAGATCTGCCTGTTGGTAACTGTAGAGGAGCATGACAGGGACCCACGCCCACATCGCGTAGAGCTCCCACATATGACCGAGATAGCCGAAGTTGGCCAGACGAACCGGTTTATATTTCAGCGACTCGGTGATGTATTTCATGTTGAAGGGAGCCAGCTTGGGCCTGTGGGGCCCGGTCCTGAGTGTAAACAGTGAGATTAGGGAGGCGATGACGGCCAACAGTGACGATCCGAAAAGCACGATTCTCCAGTCGGGCAGACTTTGCGCGCCGGCTGGTGAGATCGCGTTTAACAGATGGGGTACCGAAGATCCAGCAGTGAGGGCGCCCACCAGGATACCGATGCAGAGCCCCCGATCCTCGCGGCACCAGGTGGTCATTATTTTCATACCGGTAGGATAGACCCCCGCCAGTGTCATACCCGTCAGGAATCGCAGCACGATGATCGTGGCGATGGTGAGATCGAAGTAGGGGATGGCGGCATTGATCAAGGCCCCGGCCAGGGCACTCAGGGCGAAGATATACCGGGCAGGAAAACGGTCGGAGATGGTGAACACCGACAGCAGGAACGCTCCGGCCACAAATCCTATCTGTACGCTGATCGTAAGCCAGGCCTGCTGGGCATTGCTGATGCTGAACACCTCGATCCATTGAGGAATAACGGCTGTCGCCGAGAACCACAGCGCCATCGCCAGCAGTTCAGCCAGTGAAAGCAATCCGATCTGTACACTCTTTTTCTTCCACATCGTACGGAAGATAATTTCTTTTTTTATAATTGAAAGAGAAACTCCTGCATGATAGATTGATGGGAAAGGAGGGCACCGATGAAAAAGAAAAAACAACCTGCATCCAAAAAATTCGATCTGTCCGAGGGTACCGCCATAGCACTTTCTGTTTTACTGATCGTGGTGGCCATGGGTGCCGCCATCTGGGCGGTCAGCTGGGTACTTGATTTCTTCTTTCCCGATCTGTTCTAGCCGCTATCTTTGGACTTAAGGAGAAAGAAGTCGAGCCGCAGGACGCGGGGCAATCGGTGCGCGTGACTGCCATGCAGAGAGCCCGATACAGGCTGCCCCGGTATCAGTAAATGTAATCCCTCCCGTTTCTTTAATTTTTATATTCTTGTTAAATAGCTGATATTCAATGAATTACATTATCTATATAAGAAATATATAGATGCCTGCCAACCGGTTTTATTTTTGTAACAATCCCTCCGCCACGGTCTCTATTATATACAAGTGATCACGGCTATTAGCATTTAGCAATCGAATAATTTAGGCATCATTTACAGACAAACTAAGATTTCTGAATTGTCATGAGAACGATAGCATTTACCAACCAAAAGGGTGGTGTGGGCAAAACCACCTCGACGATCAATATAGGAGCGGGTCTTTGCTTACAGGGTAAAAAGGTGTTGCTGGTGGACCTGGATCCGCAGGCTAATCTGACCTATTCACTGCGTCTGAACTCTCAGCGGCTGGACAAAACCGTGTATGATGTATTGAAAGGGAAGGCAGAGCCCGATGAAATCATCATCAATCACAACGGTTTCGACATCCTGCCCTCATCGATCGAGCTCTCCGGAGCTGAGCTTGATTTTGCCAATGAACCTGCCCGTGAGACGTTGCTGCGCAATACCCTTCGTAAGCTGGATCACTACGATTATGTGTTGATCGATTGCCCGCCCAACCTGGGCCTTCTTACGCTGAATGCCTTTACCGCTGTCAAGGAGGTATATATCGTCCTGCAATCGGAATATCTTGCCCTTCACGGACTCTCCAAACTGATGGATGTTATCAAGGTGGTGAAGGAACGGCTCAATCCCGATATCGAGCTGACCGGGATCATCTGCACGCTCTACGATAAGCGAAAAAACCTGAACCGGGAAGTCGTGGATCACATTAAGGACTATTTTGGTCCTAAAGTGTTCAACACCATCATACGTGACAATGTAGCCCTGGCCGAAGCGCCCAGCCATCATAAAACCATATTTGAGTACGACCCCGAGAGCCACGGTGCTCAGGACTACATGCAGCTGGCCAAGGAGATCAAAAACGGGCATTGACGTTATGGCTAAAAAGAAGAGTCTGGGTAGTAGTCCCATCGGTTACAGCAGATTGGGGATGAGTTCCTTTCATTTTATACCCGATCTGGGCATTTCCAATCGTAAGAAGGAATCTGAAGAGAAGCCTTCCGAAGATAGCGGATCCGGCCGTGAGAAAACACTGGTGGTCAAAGAGAAATCACCGCCCGAGAAGAAGATCGTCAGCTATTATCTTGAAAAGCAGCTGGTGAAACGGTTGAAAGTTTTTGCCAAGGAACAAAATATGTACTATTCAGCCGTAGTCAGTGACGCCCTTGAATACTGGATCGAAGATCACGGTTACTGAGCCTCGATGCTCTCATACCGTGCGTTCCATTTTGATATGACCCCCGCCTTGATTTTATTATAAACGTATAGCCGATGAACGCTACTTGCAATTTCAGCACCATAAATGGTGGTAGGTAGCAGGTCAAATTTCAGCAACCGGCATTTTAGCGTGAAAAAGAGTTTGCCTCAAAATCTGGTCACCAACAACAATTACATCGTACGGTTCGCCCAGGATGAGGATGAGGTACGGGCCGCACAAAAATTGCGTTTCAGAGTCTTTAATCTGGAGCTGGGCGAGGGACTGCAGTCTTCCTATGAGCATCAACTGGATATCGATAAATATGATGAGCAATGCCATCATCTGCTGGTTTTCGACCGTGCCTCGGATGAAGTGATCGGTACCTACCGTATGCAATCCCATGAAATGGCCCAAAAAAAACATGGTTTCTATACGGCAGATGAATTCGATTTATCGCAAATACCGGAAGCGGTGCTGGCCAGATCGGTGGAGGTCGGCCGGGCGTGTATCGAACGGGAGCACCGCAACGGAAGGGTGCTCTACCTGCTTTGGAGGGGGATAGCCACCTACATCACACAGACAGAAAGCAGGTACCTGTTCGGATGCTGTTCACTGACCAGCCAGGATCCCGAAGAGGGCTGGTTGGTGATGGAGTATCTGAAGCGGAACAACTTGACCCACGAACAATACCGTGTTGAGGCAATGGAGGAGTATACATGCCCCGAGGTGGAAATTGACTTAAGCGCTGTACAGGAGGTGGATCTGCCGCAGCTTTTCAGGCTCTATATGGACCTGGGTGCGAAAGTATGCAGCGAACCGGCCATCGATAGGGAGTTCAAAACGATCGACTACCTTGTGATACTGGATGTTGAATCGCTGGATGAGCGTACGCGCATGTTGTTTTTCAAATGAACAGATTACCATCGTCCCAAACGTTGATATGGCATCGCTACGCGCAACATCCAGGTTGATCCTGCTGACACTGATCACCTGCGTTTTATTTCTGGTATTTATAGCCGGCCAGTCGGTGATAGGCCTTCTTTTTCCCCATCACGCCCGCTGGCGCAACTTTATGGTCCGGAACTGGGCAAAACTGGCTTCCCGGATCATCGGCATCCGGTTGCATGTCGAGGGCTCACCACCGGAACCTCCCTTCTTTCTGGTCAGCAATCATCTCAGCTATATCGATATTGTGCTGTTATTCCGGTTGACCGATGCGGTTTTTGTCGCCAAGAGTGAGCTCAAATCATGGCCGGTAATCGGATTCATGGCCCGAGCCATAGGTATTATATTTATCGACCGGGAAAATATCAGGGATATCCCCCGGGTAAATCGCTTGATTTCAGAATATATTACAGATCAACAGGGTATCATCCTGTTCCCGGAGGGAACCAGTTCCCCGGGATCCGATGTCCTGCCCTTTAAACCTTCATTGCTGCGCTATCCAGCTGTCAATAAGATGGAAGTCTCATATGCATCCATACATTATCATTCCAACAACCCGGATAAACCTGCGTACAATCATATCTGCTGGTGGGGAGATATGACCTTCGCCGATCATTTTTTCAGCCTGTTGAAGCTTGATACTTTCGACGCATTTATTACTTTTGGCAATAATAAAATTATCGACCAAAATCGTAAGAGATTGGCCGTGAAGCTTCATCAGGTAATCAAGGATCAATTCAAACCGTTGTATAAAGAAAGAGAATATGAAAAAGCGTAACAGTTTTGTTATCAACAATATTCATTTTCTGCAGCAGGGGGTTAACCTGTTGCAGCGTATCGACGACTCCCAGTACGTTGATGGTGACAGCCCCTACTACAACAGCGGCATAGGTAAACACATGCGCCATATACTGGATCATTACGAATGTTTTCTGAAGGGATTGCCCGACCGGATCGATTATGATGCAAGAGACCGGGAAACGAAAACCGAGACCGACAGATCTTATGCTATCCAGAAAGCCCGGACTTTCATCGATCAACTGCGCACGATTGCCGATAATGCGGATCTGCTGGACCGTAACGTCCAGGTGAAGAGCAATGAGGAGGGTACAGAGGAGATATCGCCCTGGAGCCGGTCTACGGTTAAGAGAGAGTTGCAGTTCCTCATCAGCCATACAGTACACCATTTCGCCCTGATAGGTTTCATCCTCAGAACACATGGGATAGAAATACCGGACGATTTCGGCGTAGCCCCCTCCACGCTCAGGTATCAAAATGAGCAGGGGGTGGAGGAGCAATCCTGATCCCAGAACATTGCTCCTCGCCGAACCGCTATGCCGGATAAACCTATATTTTCTCTCCATGGTTGGAAACTGATCCTGTTGATCTACCTGCTTCTGCTGTGTGCATCCCATATCTGGCGGGCAGTTTATCCAACCGATCCGGAGCCCGCTGCGCAGCAGTCGGAACTACAAGTTCCAATGGTAAAGGACACCACCGTGATCGCTGATTCCGAGATCCGCATGGCATACCGGGATATCTATCGCGGCAGCGAGAAAAATCCACCGGTGCTGCTGATGTTGCATGGAAGTCCGGCAGGCGTATCCTTCTTCGATCCGTTGATCGACGACCTGGCCGGTGATTTTAGGATACTGGCCCCCGATTATCCCGGATATAACGGTTCGGAACGTGATCTGCCTGATTACTCCATGCGGACGTTTGCCGTCTATATAAAGCACTTTATGGACTCCCTGGATGTGGGAAAAGTGCATCTGGCCGGTTACAGCCTGGGCGGTGGAGTGGCTATCTATATGAGTGAATATTACCCGGAACGGGTGCACTCGCTCGTGCTGATCTCCTCCCTGGGTGTTCAGGAACTAGAGCTGTTGGGAAGCTACCGGTTGAATCACATGGTTCACGGTGCCCAATTGGGCCTTATCTGGATGTTGCATGAAGCCGTTCCCCATTTCGGCCTGCTGGACGATGTTCTCCTGAATGTTCCTTATGCCCGTAGCTTTTATGATTCCGACCAGCGGCCGCTTCGCGGATACCTGGAAGAGTTTCGGGGTCCGATGCTCATACAGCACGGCACGGAAGACGGACTGGTGCCGGTGGCCGCTGCGAAGGAACATCACCGCCTCGTGCCGCAAAGCAGGCTGCAGCTTTATGACGGGGGACATCTCATACTGCGATCCAAAAGCAACATGCTTGCTGCAGATATCGAAACATTTATTCGGGATGTGGAAGCCGGCGAAGCCCGAACATTTGCAGAAGCAGATCCCCGCCGCAAAGCACTGGCCCGCAAACCTTTTCGGCAGGTGACTTTTGTTGAGGCGGAGGGTATTACGCTCTTTGTGATCATGATCATCATAGCCTTCTCAACGCTGATTAGCGAGGATCTGACCTGTATTACGGCCGGTATGCTGGCGGCACGGGGGCTGATCGGAATCTGGCCAGCGATCATCGCCTGTTTTGCAGGCATCCTGATAGGGGATATTGGCCTCTATCTGGCCGGTCGATTTCTGGGGCGCCCGGCAGTAAGCAAAGTCCCTTTCCGATGGTTTATATCGGAGGAAGATCTGGAACGCAGTTCCAAATGGTTCAATGCCAAAGGGCCGGCGATTATTCTCATGAGCCGATTTGTACCCGGAACTCGCCTGCCCACCTATTTCAGCGCAGGGGTCATAGGAGCCGGGTTCTGGATGTTTACCTTCTATTTCACCCTGGCAGCCGCCCTGTGGACTCCCATTTTGGTCGGGTTGTCGATGCTGGTGGGTTCCGAACTCCTGCGATACTTCGAGATATACCGGGAATACGCATTTCTGGTGGTCATCATTGCGATCTTTGTGCTCTATCTTTCGTTTAAATTTGTGTTTCCCCTCGTTACCTGGAAGGGGCGAAGGATGGTTCTTTCCCGTTGGCGCAGGCTCACCCGATGGGAATTCTGGCCTCCCTATGTTATATATATCCCTGTGTGCCTTTACATAATTGTACTTTGGTGGCGGCACTCCAGGTTAACCGTCTTTACGGCGGCCAATCCCGGTATCGAAGATGGAGGATTTATCGGGGAATCGAAGTCCGAAATTCT
>JAWVYR010000150.1:0-6633 GCA_033722635.1 Balneolaceae bacterium
CCCACTTTACCGTGCCTTCTTTTTCCGTAACTGATATGGACTGTTTTGATCGAGGAAAGCGGGATATTAAAATTTGCCTCTTTGGTGCGTACCCGAACTTCCGATTCTGAAATATCGACAACGGTTCCCCGGATCGACCCAGCAGCGTAGGAGGATGCTGAAATTTTAATCCGGTCGCCCTTGTGGACCTTCTCCGGTTGGGCGAAGAGGTCGGCATATCCTGTCAATAAAAAACCTGCAAGGAACAGGATAGCCAGCAATGGGCATTTGGTTGTCAAATATGACCTTCTCCAGGAACTCCGCCTGATACAATAAAAGGCATTGCACACTGATGAATTCTTGCAGGTGAATTTGCCAAATTCAGTAATATTAGATCTGTTTGTGAGTGTTTCCATATTGTCCTCCTTCTCGGTTTAAATGGCTGTTGCTTGTAAGAAAAACCGAAATTGGATTACAAACCGGACGTGGATGGGCGGTAAAAGGGACATTGCTTATATTTATCGATGTCCGCTAAGATTATAATAAAATTCACGAATGAGATGCACCGGAATTCTGGCAGTATTAATTTTTCAAGTTGATCCCTCCACCGATGGTGCAGGGAAGGAAGCAGTTATCACTAATTTCTTTCTCCAGGTAATGATTGATTGAGAAAGGCCAAGACTGGAATGAATACCCGCGGCATTGTTAATCCACCTCCAGCCCTTGTCATTCTGAAAAAATACAGCGAGCGTGGCGAGCGGTATTTTATTCAGAATCTGCTGTAGAACCGAACATCCAATGAGGGAGCTGTAACACCTGTCACCCAACGTTTAAACATTGGACTATTTGCCTTGTGCCTGTTTAAACAGGCGTCTGAACGAGTCTCTCCTCCTCCGGAGGAGAACAAGAGGTGGGTTCAGTGATCTGTTCACTACCCACCCCTTAATCCCCTCCCATGGAGGGGAAATATTTCCGGATTTGCATACTCGGGCGTCTCAAAACGTACGCAGCGATGGCGTTAAAAAAGAAATGTGGCAAGTTTCTTCTGCCTCTTTTGTCTAGATTCAAAAGGGGCGTAAAAAATCATGGTACATTTGAATGTGTCTCGAATGAACATACTACACCCACTCATCTGATAGCGTCCATACGAGCCAAACAAATATACCGGTGGGGTTCCAGTCGCTGACTAAGAAGTAATTGCTTTGGCAGCAGTTGGGTTGTACGCCTTCCTACGTGATGACTTCCGGGGTTCTTTCTCAACCGATAGGATTCCAATGATCCCTGCATTAACAAGCCAGTGCGTTAACACCCCAACACATAAAAAGTACCGGCGGTCGGACTCGAACCGACACTCGGGCTAGAACCCGAATTGGATTTTAAGTCCAACGCGTCTACCAATTCCGCCACGCCGGCATCCGGAAAGGAAAATAATTTGCTGTAGAAGCCCTGAAATATAACGGTTGTCAGGGAACTTCTACAAGAGTTAAAAATCCCTATTCGTGGGGTTCGCTTTCCAACGGTTAACGTTTCACGATGTGCCATTAATTCCTATTTTTGGAAGCGAAGTTGCCCGGTTGAAAAATCGATCCCGGGGAGTTGATTCAGCCTGAAGAAGCTTCAACTTTGCTTCAAATTCGGTTTTTATCATTGGTGTATGAAAATTCTGGTTGTAGAGGACAACGAGGAGCTGCTCGAGAATATCACCACCTACCTGGAGCGGGAGGGCTATATCTGTGAGTCGGCCCGCGACTACGAGGAGGGATTCGACAAGATCATGTCCCATACCTACGACATCGTGCTGATCGATATCATGCTGCCGGAGGGGAACGGGCTGCAATTGCTGCAGGAGCTTATGTCGGTAAACAACCAGACCGGCTCCATTATCATTTCGGCCAAAAACGCCCTGGACGACAAGGTGAAGGGACTGGAGATGGGCGCCGACGATTACCTGACCAAACCGTTTCACCTTTCCGAGCTGCACGCACGGATCAAGGCGGTCAACCGCCGCAAGCACCTGGACGGGGATGAGATCATCCATGTTGACGGGCTCAAGATCAACCCCGACACCCGGGAGGCGGAAATGGGAGGGGAGCGACTGGAACTGACTCCCAAGGAGTTCGACCTGCTGGTCTATTTTGCCACCAACAAGAACCGGGTGCTCTCCAAACAGACGATCGCCGAGCACCTGTGGGGCGACTACGTTGAGCGGCTGGACAGCGTGGATTTTGTCTACCAGCATATCAAGAATCTCAGAAAGAAGCTGGATAAGGCGGATGGGGGAGATTTTATCGAATCGATCTACGGAATTGGATACAAATTCAAGGCATCAAGACAATGAAACTGATCACGAAATTCATTCTGATCTACCTATTGATCACCGTGGTGGTACTTGCGGCAGGCGGGGTGATCTCCTATTATATCATCAAAGGGGAGATCGACAAGGAACTTCGTTTCAGGTATATGGACCGTATCGAGCGGGTTACCTCGCTGCTGGAGCAGGGTCGTGATTTCGGTTTCGATAGCACCAACACCCTGGAGAAGGCACGGAGCCGTAATCTCATGATCCGTGAGCTGAAGGGCCCGGTGGAGGAGCGGGTTGAAGTGGGTGACACGATGGCCTGGCATCCCCACCTGCGAAGAATGGAACATAACGTGAAGGTTACCGCCTACCGCCAGGTGAACGGGCAATATTATCAGATATCAGCTTACGGGGCGTTGGTGGAATCGGATGATATCACCGAGGCGGTACTCAAAACCCTGCTCTGGATTATGGGACTGCAGGTGGTGGGAGCGATCGGAGTGGGTTTTGTGGTTTCCGGAAGATTGTTCAAACCGTTCAGAACCACCCTGGATCGGATCAAGCGGTTCAACCTGTATGAGAAGAAACCGATCGAGGCAGAGCAAACCAATGTGGAGGAATTCAATGAACTCAATCGTTTCGTCGAGGAGATGACCGAGAAAGCGGTGTCGGACTACCGCAACCTGAAGGAGTTTGCCGAGAACGCCTCCCATGAACTGCAGACGCCGCTCTCCATCGCCCAGGGCAAGCTGGAGCTGTTGAGCGAAACCGATCTGGATTCCGAGCAGTACCGATACGTGGAATCCGCCCAAAACTCGATCCGCAAGCTTTCCAAATTGAGCGAGTCGCTCGGGCTGCTTACAAAGATTGAGAACCATGAATTTACCGATACCGAGGAGATAGACCTCACGCAGCTGATCAGGGACAGCCTACAGTCGTTCGATGAATTGATATCGCTTCACGGACTCACGGTGCGGTCGAAGCTGGAGGAGGAGGTCACTGTGCGCATGCATCCGGTACTGGCGGATATCCTGTGGAGAAACCTGCTCCAGAACGCCATCAAACATAATGTGGAGAATGGATCGATCGAGATCCGGCTTGACAGCGAAACGCTGGAGATATCCAATACGGGAGCACCGCTGGAGATGGATCCCGATATTCTCTTCAAGCGATTTCGGAAGGCCGATCAGAGTTCAGAATCGATCGGCCTGGGGTTGTCGATCGTCAAGCGGATCATCAATCAATCGGGGATGGAAATCTCCTACCATTACGATGAAGACCGCCATACCATCAACATAGATCTTAACCCCGGGAATAAATCCGGATAGCATCCGGCTCATCGAAATCTTCAAAATTGCTTTAAACTTCGATCAGAGTTGGCACAGATTGGCCTCTTACGTTTAGGTTGAATAGAAAATTCCATGCAACATGCAGAAGATGATTAAGAGGCTGTTGTTGACGATCACAATCCTGTTTCTGGGTTTCGGACTTGCCCTCTCACAGAATCCCGAGAAGGCAACCCTGACCGGAGTTATTCATGACCAAGACGATGAACCCCTCGCTTATGCCTCCGTGGCGGCTTTTGAGCCGTCGGGCTCTGAGGTGATCGACGGTACCACCGCCGACTCCACGGGTCGTTTTGCCCTTAATCTGGATCCGGGCAGCTATATCGTTGAAATCAGTTTTCTTTCCTATCAAACCCATGAAAAGGAGATCGATCTGGAGACAGGTGAGATCCTGGAGCTTGGAGTCATCGTCCTGAATCCCCGCAGCGAGCAGCTCGGCGAAGTGGTCGTGGAGGGTGAAAAATCCCGCATGCAGATGTCTTTTGACCGACGTGTCTTCCAGGTCGGCGAGGATATAACCAGCCTGGGCGGTACCGCTCTGGATGTGCTCGACAAGGTGCCCTCGCTCTCGATCGACATCGAAGGCAACATCAGCCTCCGAGGCAACGAATCGGTTCGGGTGCTGATCAACGGCAAACCCTCCAATCTGGTGAGGGGCGATGTTGAATCATTGCAGAGCCTGCCTTCCAGCCGTATCAAGGAGGTAGAGATCATCACCAACCCCTCTGCAAAATACTCCGCCGAAGGTACCGCTGGCATCATCAATATCATATTGAAGAAGAAGAGGGACCCCGGGTTTAATGGTACAGTCGGAGCAGGCGCCGGCATTCCCCAGGATTATGAGCTTTCGACCGATCTCAACTACCGGTTCGATGGAGTAAACCTGTTCTTCGGCGGAGGCTTCGAATTCGGCAGCCGGCCGGAATCGGGCCGTTCCTTTCAGCGGTTCAGTTCTCCCGACACCTCCTACATGTACCGCGAGGTGACCGATGCCACTGAAAATGAACTGGAGGGCAATATGCGGTTCGGTGCCGACTTTTTCATGCCGTCGAACCAGACGCTGACCGCCACCGCTTCGATCGACCTGGAACAAGAGGAGAACCTGGAGGATGTGACCTATACCGATATGCAGCTGAGCGGTGATATTATCCAACGCGTTGCCCGGGACGCGGATGAAACACAGGATGAAAAGGATTTCGAATTCCAGTTGGAGTATGTGAACCGTATTCAGGGTGATGATCACAAACTAACGGCCGACGCCGATATTGACCTTAGAATCGAGGAGGAAAACTCCGACCTGCGGGAACAGATTGTGGAGGGTGCTACGGACCCGCTTTTCCAGCGCACCCGAAACGATGATGAGTCGTTTGACATGCGGTTCAATGCCGAGTATGTGCGGCCGATCCTGAACAACGGGGAGTTCGAGGCGGGTGTGCGCTCCAATTTTGAATGGATGGACAACACCCAGCTGGTCGAGGAGAGACAGAACGGGATCTGGCAGCCGCTGAATGCCTTCAACGACAATTTCCTCTATTACGAGAATGTGAACGCCGCCTTTGCGACGGCCGGATCGGAATTCGGTTCCTTTTCAGCGGAAATCGGACTGAGGTTGGAACACACCCGAATCCGTACCGAGCTGAAGCGCACCGGCGATGTCGGGCGGCAGAATTACGTGGACCTGTTTCCAAGCGTATTCCTGAACTACAAGTTCAATGAGCAGCAGTCGGTGCAGATCAGCTACAGCCGGCGGCTCGACCGCCCCTGGTCGCGGATGCTGCTGCCCTTTTCCGATTTTTCCGATTCCCGCAGCCGCTTTACCGGTAATCCCGACCTGGAACCTGAATTTGCCAACTCCTATGAAGCCGGATACCTGCATTACTGGGGGTCCGGATCACTGCTGACCAGCTTCTACTACCGTCACCGCGAGGGCGTGATCGAACGGATCACCACCCTGGACAACCAGGGAATCACACGCATCTTCCCGATCAATCTGGCTACCGAAAATGCCTGGGGTGTGGAACTATCCGCCGACCAGGAGATTTTCAGCGGGATGACCCTGACAGCCAATGCCAACCTATTTCATTCCGAATCGGAAGGCAGTTATCAGGGGCAATTGCTCACCAGCAAGAGCGAGATGCTGCAGGGAAGGCTCGGGCTGCGTTGGAGAGTAACTGATGTGTGGAGGTTTGAAGCCGACATGCGGTACCGCGGTCCCCGCGAGACCACCCAGGGGCGGCGCGAAGCGATGACAATGTTGGATACAGGCATCTCCCGTGAGCTGTTCGACGGCAAGGCAACACTCGCATTCAATGTGAATGACGTGCTGGATTCCCGGAACTTTCAGTCCACAGTCAACAATCCCAACTTTTTCTCCGAGCGGGAGTTCAGCTGGTCGACCCGTTCCTTCTCGCTGAACTTCACCTACCATCTGAACCGTCAGGATGACGACCGGCGCGATCGAAGAGGAGGCCCTCCGCAAGATAGCGGAGATTTTGAATAGGTATTTTAGTACGACAGAATCTTTCTAGCATACCACCTCCCCATACCGCGGGACCCGGAAGGGCCCGCGGTTTTTGTTTAACGCCCCGTCGGACGGCGGAGGTTGCCGTACGACGGGTAAGAAAGATCTCCGGTTACTTCTTGCGACCCGCCCCCCAGGTTTTCGAAATCTGACAGGTCTTATTATTCAAAATTCCTTGCTGTCATTAATTCGTCAGCCACCCTATATTTATCGATCAACATTTCAAAATCCGCTCAACATAAATGGATGCCACCAACAGCAATACTACCTGTACCCACTGCGGTATGGCGATCGATAGTGAACCCGTGCGGGACGAGCATGTCGAAGGAATATTCTGCTGTCCCGGTTGCATGAAACACCACAAGATGGAGCAGGGTGACTCCGGTTCCAATGGAACTGAGCAGGGAGACCGGGCCAACGAGGAGATCTTCCTCAAGGTGGAGGGGATGCACTGCACGGGCTGCGAGTCGTTCCTGGAGTCGATGGCG